>JANPAY010000272.1:0-4751 GCA_031430155.1 Comamonadaceae bacterium | reverse complement strand
TTTCGCCCAGCCATGCCGCGTACGCAAACGCCGAACGACGCCTGTTTGCGTGTATTCGCGCCATTCAATCGATTGTTGTTTGCACCAAACGCCCACCGCAATATCTCGCTCGAAACTCCAGCCAGAGCCCGTCTCTTCGTGGCTTAGCAAGTGGGTGAATGGCCGCTCTAGCAGCAACTGATTCAGAACATCCACCGCCTCGCCTTTGCGCACCAGTAACTCAATGCCCATTGCAGCCAAATTAATGGTCAGTTCGGCTAAGCTGCTTTGAGCAAAGGCGACGTGCTGAGGTGAGCACTCTGGACTTTTAAGCCAAGCAGGTTCAAAAATAAAAAGCGCCGTTGTGGCGCCTAGTTGTCGTCCGGCAGCTAATGGTGCGTGATCGCGAACGCGCAGATCACGCTTGTACCAAATTAAGCTTTTTTCGCCCAAGCGCTGCACCAGCCTGCACCTGCGACTTGCTTGCCTGCAAACAGAGGACAACCGCCTGCTTTGTCGGTTGCTTTGCCCTGATAGAGAGCGCAGTTTGAACAGACTTGACCCGCTGCATATTTGGGAAATTTTGCTTTATCAACCTTGGTGGCTAATGCTTTGTAGCCTAGGCTAACGGCGTTAGCGTCAGTTTCAGCAACCATGGTTGCTTGTGCCGTGGCTTGGGTTGCAGTGAGGGCTAGTGCGGTGGCGCTGGCACCAAAGCTGCAATTGATAATAAATTCGCGACGATTCGTCATGTGAGACTCCAATTAAGAGATTGAAAAAGTGAGTGAATCGAGCAAGCCCCAACTGCTTGGGTGTGCTTAAAAGGGATGCTGGTTCGCACGCTTCAAGCGACTGGGTAGGTCTCAAGGTGAATTTTAGCCTCTCTTAGCTTGTCTTTTTTACTAGGTCGCTTGCCTTTGATGCCACCGTTGGAAAAGCTGACCTCTGCCGGCGCTTCTTGCGGCTCGAAACCTGCCACCTGATCCAGTGCCACAAACGGCAAGTCTGGATTCTGCCGTTTTTGAATTAAGCGCCAATGCGCCTGCGTGTCCATGCTGACGAAGCTGATCGCCAGTCCTTTTTCGCCTGCGCGACCTGTGCGTCCAATACGGTGCGTGTAGTCCACAGCGGAGCGGGGCAAATCAAAGTTGACGACGACGGGAAGATTGGCAATATCGAGTCCTCGCGCTGCCACATCGGTGGCGACAACGACCGTGAGGCGTGACCCTTTGAGGTCCGCGAGCACCTGCACGCGCTTGCCTTGGCTTTGTTCGCCGTGGAAGGGCTCCGCGTTGATGCGCGCCTTACGCAGCTTGACGGCGACCATTTCGGCAGCGTGTTTGGTGGCCACAAAGACAAGGACGCGAGACCATTTGTTTTGCTCAATCAAGTGACGAAGTAATTGCGTGCGATCTGGGGCGTCTACCAAAACAGCACGCTGGGTGATGTCGGCTGCATTTTCCACTTCAGGTTGCACGTCAATCCGCACGGGATCTGTGAGCAAAGTGTTTGCTAACTGCTGTACGCTGCTTGGAAATGTTGCCGAGAAAAATAGGTTCTGTCGTTTTGAAGGCAAGAGCGACAAGATGCGCTCAATCTCGGCAGCAAAGCCCATGTCTAACAAGCGGTCGGCTTCGTCTAAAACTAACACCTCGACGTGCGAGATGTCAAGCGCGTTGCGATCAATCAGATCCAACAAACGTCCAGGCGTGGCGACGACGATGTCCGAGCCGCCACGCAACCGCATCATTTGCGGATTGATGGAGACGCCGCCAAACAGCGTCGTCATTTGCACGGCTTGCGGCAGATGATGTCCTAGTTGTTTGAAGACTTCGCCCACCTGCATGGCGAGCTCGCGCGTAGACACGAGGGCGAGGACGAGCGTACGCCTAGGGCTGAGTAGCGTTTGCGCGGCCAAGTGCTGCAGGGCAGGCAGCGCATAGGCTGCCGTCTTGCCTGAGCCTGTTTGCGCCGACCCGAGGATATCTTTGCCCTGCAAGGCCGGCGGGATGGCGCTTTGTTGAATGGGTGTTGGCTGGGCGTAGGCTTTGTTTTGCAGCGCCTTTAAAAGCGCGGGATGCAAACCAAAAGAGTCAAAAGATAGAGGCATAAATATTGGCATCAAGGGATGATGGCATGATTGGGACTATGAAAAAAACATTTAACCTGAATATTGAGGGCAAAAACGCAGATCGCGTTCTGGAAGCCACGAAACACGAAATCCGTCAGTACGCTAAGCGTGAACGAAATAAGCCGCTGCCTGCTAGTGTGGATTTTTGGGATTTTGACTGCAGATTTGGCGCAGACGAATCAACAGCTATTGCGCTACATTTTGCCGCGATTACCGAGTCTATCGACGCATCGGTAGCTGCTGGTGCAAGTAGCTTCTATTTAGAGATTTTGGCGAAGCCAGGCGTACGCGTTCCTAGGCCGCCGCTTGAAGAGCCTCATACACCTTAAGCGCTGCCCAAGCATCGTTGGCGGCATAGATGAGTTGACCTTCCGAGAGCACTTTGTTTGCCCAGTTGGAGGTGGTCGCCTTTCTCGATTTCACGAAGCGCTGGTTAAACATCACGGCCACCGCGCTCTTGACGCCTAGCTCTTTGACATAGCCTTTGGCTTTAAAGATGGTGTTGATGTCCAGTACGTGTTCGGGTTCTACACCCAGTTTTCGACGAATTTGCGTGTTATCGCCTGTCAAACCAAATCCCACTTTCAAAATTGTTTTAGAAGTGAGAAGTTTGCAGACTGCGTCCGCGCAGGTGAGATCAATTAGCTGGAAAACATAGGTTTTGTCTTGCGTTGCGAATTGCACGACGTGCGGCCCTGTGGATACTTCTCCAGCGACAAAAGTGGGCTTGGATTCAGTGTCGAAGCCTAAGACGGATACGTTTTGCAAAACCTCATATGCTGCGAGGGCAATATCTGCGCGATCGACAAGAATGATATCTCTTGGCTCGATGCGTGGAAATGGAGCGAGATCAGCAATGTCATCTTTAGTGGGGGTATGTAGCATATATAGATAGTAACTTGTACTCAGTTCAGGTTAAAATAACAGGCTTTTTTATAAATTCCCCTATCTATCAGTATTAAGTAATATCGATAGATAGTTTTTTATGTTTGTTGTATACACTTGGCTTAGTAACCATTTAAATCCTCAACATGTCTTTTTCGGATCGTTTTTTGTTGACCGCAAGTTTATGCGCGAACGGATGGCTGACGCTTTGTAGCGGTAGCGCCGCTGCGCAGCCGAGCGTGCCCAGTCGAGCGACCATTCAAATGGGTGGGGCTGTTCAAAGCGCGACACCGACTCAAGGTAAGGTCGTGACGACTTTGGCAAGCAAAGCCAGAGGTGCTGTGCTGGATACGCCACAAGGCATCACAACCGATGGCGTGCATTTGTACATGGTGGACCCCTTAAATAACACAATCAGCAAGATTGCGATTGCAACCGGTGTTGTCACTCGCATCGCGGGCTCACTGACAACGCAAGCTTGGGGTTACAGTGATGGTCCTGGTAGCGTCGCTAACTTTAAGAGGCCGCAAGGCATTACAACCGATGGTACCAATTTGTATATCGCTGACACGTTCAATCATGTGATTCGCAAAATGGTGATTGCCACGGGCGTTGTCAGTACGTTGTCCGGAAGGTGGAACTCGGCGGGTGCGGTGGGATCGGATGATGGCCCAGCGAGGGATGCTAGCTTTAGCAGCCCGCGAGGCATTACAACGGATGGCACGTATCTATATGTTGCGGACACAGGGAATCAAACAGTACGGAAAATTACGATCGCTACAGGTGCAGTAACGACGCTTGCTGGCGCACCTGGCCTTAGCGGAAGTGCGGATGGTATTGGCGCAACTGCCCGCTTTGACAGCTTGACTGGCATCACAACAGATGGAACAAATGTCTATGTAGCTGATGTAAAAAATAATGCCATTCGAAAAATTGTGATTGCGACGGGCTCAGTGACAACGCTTGCGGGCCAATCGGGAACCTATGGTTTTGAAGACGGGATTGGGACTAAAGCTCGCTTTACTGGGCCGCATGGGATTGTGACGGATGGCACTAACGTGTTTGTTGCAGATACGTTTAACCAAACGATCCGAAAAATTGTGATTGCGACGGGTGTGGTGACAACCATTGCAGGTATCCCTGGGGTGACTGGCAAGGTGGATGGGCTGGGTCGGAGTGCGACTTTCGCAAGGCCAAGCAATTTAACGAATGACGGCATTTATTTATACGTGTCGGACTTGCAAAATAGCGCAATCAGAATAGTTGAATAAGCGCAGAGCAAAGCAGCCATAAAAAAAGCCCAGTTTTACTGGGCTTTTTTGTGTTCAGTCCGCGCGGGACTGAAAGGAGTGCTTAGTAGCGTGAACCGCCGCCACCGCCGCCGTATCCACCACCACCGCCGCCGCCATAGCCGCCGCCTTCGCGACGACCGCCACCGCCACCACCGCCGTATCCACCACCGCCGCCGCCGAAGCCGCCAGTGCGTGGAGGACGTGGCTCCATTGGGCGAGCCTCGTTCACCACGAGATTACGACCAGCCATTGGTTGGTCATGCAAGCCAGCGATTGCTGCTTGTGCTTCTGCGTCGCTGCCCATTTCGACAAAGCCGAAACCCTTTGAGCGGCCCGAATCACGTTCCATCATGACTTTTGCGCTGCTGACATTGCCGTAGGCGCTGAACTGCTGTTGAAGATCGCCATCGCGAACGGTGTAAGGCAGGTTGCCTACATACAATTTATTACCCATAAACTCAAGT
>JANPAY010000271.1:0-2920 GCA_031430155.1 Comamonadaceae bacterium | reverse complement strand
GTTGGGGTCGAGCGTGACGCGCGCTTCTGGAAAACGCTGGTGCAGAGCCGTGACGGCTTCAATTTCAGCCTCACCAGCCAGCACGCCGCCTTTGAGTTTGAAGTCGTTAAAACCGTACTTCGCACGCGCCGCCTCGGCTTGCGCGACGATTGCTTCAGGCGAGAGCGCGACTTGATTGCGATTTGCAAACCATGCGTCGCTTGAACCTGCTTCGTCGCGATACGCAAGGTCTGTTTTCGCTTTGTCACCGACATAGAAGAGATAGCCCAGCATCTCTACCGATGCGCGTTGTTGACCTTCGCCCAGCAAGGCGGCAACTGGAACGCCAAGATGCTGACCCAGCAAATCGAGCATGCAAGACTCAACGGCAGTGACTGCGTGAATCGTGGTGCGCAAATCAAAGGTTTGCAGACCGCGCCCGCCTGCATCGCGATCGGCAAACTGGGTGCGCATCTTGGTTAGTACCGCTTGCACGTTGCCGATGTTCTGCCCAACGACCAGTTCGGTGGCGTCTTCTAAAGTTTTGCGAATCTTTTCACCGCCCGGCACCTCACCCACACCCGTGCGACCTGCGGAGTCAGTGAGGATCAAAATGTTGCGTGTAAAGAATGGACCATGTGCGCCTGAAAGATTCATGAGCATGGAGTCGTGCCCTGCGACAGGGACAACCCGTAGGCCAATGACAGTGGGCGTTGTGGAGGATGTCATGTGGAAAGCCTTATCTGTTGTAGTCTGCGGGCGAGGTTCTAAATTAGATTGCTTGTGATCCGAGCTTTTTAATCAATGCGTCCAATTGCTCCATCTCAGCAGGTTTCAAATCAGACAGCGGTGCGCGAACGGGTCCAGCGCTATGCCCCACCAGCTTGGCGCCTGCCTTAACGATGCTGACCGCATAGCCCTGTGTTTTATTACGGATGTCAAGGTAAGGCATGAAAAATTCACGCAAAAATTTATGCTGAGTCGCCATGTCGTCATTTGCAACTGCATGGTAGAAGTCCATCGCCGTTTTAGGGATGAAGTTAAAGACGGCTGACGAGTACACGGGTGTGCCCAGTGCCTTGTAGGCCGCGGCATAGACTTCGGCTGTTGGCAATCCGCCTAAGTAAGCAAAACGGTCGCCCATCGCCATGTAGATAGAGGACATGGTTTCAATATCGCCCACACCATCCTTAAAACCAATCAGGTTAGGGCAACGATCTGCCAAGATTTGCAGCGATTTGGGCGTGAGTTTGCAGACGTTGCGGTTGTAAACAATCACGCCAAATTTCACGCTTTCGCACACTTGCGCGACGTGCTCAATCAAACCTTCTTGTCCTGCTTCGGTCAAGTAATGCGGGAGTAGCAAGATGCCATGAGCGCCAAGGCGCTCCGCTTCTTGTGCGCATTGAATGGCAAAGCGTGTTGAACCGCCAGCGCCCGCAATGATGGGCACTTTGCCTCGGCAAGTCTCCACCGCGACCTTGATGATTTGCGAATATTCGTCGCCCATCAATGAGAAGAACTCGCCCGTACCGCCTGCGGCAAACAGCGCCGATGCGCCGTAAGGAGCCAACCAATCCAAACGATCGGCATAACCCTTGGCGTTGAAGTCGCCATTTGCATCGAAGTCTGTCAAAGGAAATGACAAGAGGCCGCTGGACATGATGGTTTTAAGTTCTCGTGGGTTCATGGTGGTCTTTCTATAAATAAAATGGTAGCGCTACCATTTTTGCATTGTAGCATTAAAAATAGGTTTAATCCGCTTTTAAATGAGGGGTCCTACTTAGGCTGCGTCCGCGAGGCAGGGTTACGTGCTGGCGCGTTCGATGATGGAAAAGCCAATATCCACAATCGGCCGTTCAACGGTCTTGCCTTCGGCTCTGTCAATCAGATAGCGCGCCGCCATGCGGCCAATGTCACCGCCATTGATACGCACGGTCGAGAGCGCGGGCTCAATGTCCGCGCCAAATGGCACGTCACCAAAACCCATGACGGCTAAGTCTTTAGGGACTTGGATGCCGCGTGCGATGGCTTCAGTCACCACGCCCATGGCTAGCAAGTCGGAACTGCAAAAAATGGCATCCGTCTTAGGCGCTTGCGCCAAAATTTTAATAAACGCATCGCGGCCACTGCGCAGGGTGCGCGAGTCGCCCACGTTGACAGTGAACACGTCCGTCAGCCCTTCTGCGGCAATAGTTTCTGTAAAACTGCTGCCGCGCCGCGCCGCGCGTTCGTCGCCAGCAATCACCAGTGCAAATCGTTTGCGGCCTTTGCCTATCAAGTACTTGGCAGCAGCATTGCCAATGGCAAGATGCGAAAAGCCAATCAGCATATCAATGGGGGTTTGTGTGAGATCCCAAGACTCGACCACGGGAATGCCAGACGCGATGAGGCGTGTACGGGCACGTCCAGGTTGCAAAATGCCCGCTAAAAATATGCCATCGGGGCGGCGACCAATGATGGCTTCTAGCAAGGCTTCTTCACGCTCGGCGGAATAGCTGGATTGCCCCAACATCAATTGATAACCTTCATCAAATAGGCTGTTGTTGAGTGTCTCAAAAGTTTGTACAAAAACGGACATCACGGTGCTGGGCACGACAGCGGCAATCATGCGACTGCGGCTGGACGCCAAGCTGCCCGCCATGCGGTTGGGCACGTAGCCCGTTTTTTCTACAGCCGCCAAAACTTTGCGCAGCACTTCGGCTGATACGCTGGCGGGCGTATTGATGGCGCGGGATGCCGTGATGGGTGCAACGCCTGCCAATTTCGCAACATCTTGCAGCGTCATCGCGCCACTGCTTCGGCGAGATTTTTTGGCAGCGGCAGGATTGGTTTCGTTTGGCATGGCGTAATCTTAATGGCTTTATTTTAAAAGTGATTTGGTAGCGCTACCATAAATGATAGAATTCAGAAAATATCTGATGATAGGAGATAAAAATGA
>JANPAY010000270.1:0-2450 GCA_031430155.1 Comamonadaceae bacterium | reverse complement strand
GTTGCACCGTTGAACATGATTTACCACTTTTAAGGTTAAAAATACCGCGAAATCCCACTTTATCATGAAATTATGGTTTTTCAAACAGTTTTTGAATAAAAAGCTAATCAAATCAAAGGCTTACAGCATATTTCTCAATCTAAAAAATATAAAAAATCTATGTAAATTGAGAGTTTAGAGATTGATTTAAACGTGAAACATGAGTAAAAATATTTAACAAAATCGGTTGATTAAAAAGGGAGAAAAGCATGAACTCAAAACTAGACCTGACATTTACCCGCATCGTTGATGCACCAAAAGAGGCTATTTGGCGCTGCTGGACCGAGCCTGAGCTATTGCTGCCGTGGTTTTGCCCAAAACCTTGGAAGACGATTGCTTGCGAGATTGATTTGCGCCCAGGTGGCATCTTTAGCTCCACCATGCAGTCACCCGAAGGGGTGACGATGCCCTCTGGCACAGGCTGTTATTTAGAAGTGATTCGAAACAAACGTTTAACTTGGACGAATGCGCTGTTGCCCGACTATCGCCCCTCGCTCACGTTAGAGAAATGCGGCGGGACGGATGGCGGCTTTATGTTTACGGCAACGATTGCATTAGAAGACTGCAAAATCGAAAACGGCATGGGAACAAGGTACACAGCGACGGTGCTTCACGCAGACGAAGCGGGTTGCAAGCAGCACGCCGATATGGGCTTTGAAGCAGGCTGGGGCGTAGCGCTCGATCAAATGGTGGCGATGATTAAAAAAGGAATCTAACAATGACAACAACATTACTCGTTAAAAAAGATGATCTGAAAACGACTCAAATTTTTGAGGCGGCAAGCGTGCCACTAGCGGCCGACCAAGTCCGCTTGCGCGTGGATCGCTTCGCACTCACCAGCAACAACATCACCTACGCCGCGTTTGGCAATGCGATGAATTACTGGGGTTTTTATCCAACAGGCGAAGACGACTGGGGCATCATCCCCGTTTGGGGCTTTGGTACGGTGACTGAATCGACGCATGCAGACGTCATCGTTGGTGAGCGCTTCTACGGCTATTACCCAATGGCCTCTGATGTGGTGCTATCGCCCACAAAGACCAGCCCACGTGGCTTCGCGGATGGTGTGCCTCACAGAGCCAGTCTACATGCGGTCTACAACCAGTACACCAACTGCGCTAGTGATCCGTTTTATGACAAAGCGGCAGCGAATACGGAGGACATTCAATCCTTGCTGCGTCCGCTATTCATCACCTCTTGGTTGATAGACGACTTCTTTTCTGACAGCCAGTTTTTTGGTGCGAAGACGGCGGTGCTCTCTAGCGCATCCAGCAAGACGGCTTACGGCACTGCGCATGAGATGAAAAAGCGCGGCGCGGATAAAGGTTCGCAGGCGGTGAAAGTCATTGGTCTCACATCGAGCAGCAACGTGGCGTTTTGCGAAAGCCTGGGCTGCTACGACCAAGTACTCACGTATGACGAGCTTGGCAAAATCGACTCGGCCACAAGCCTTGTCTATGTTGACTTTGCGGGCAATGCTGCCCTGCGAAGCGCTATCCATGCGGGTTTCCCAAATCTCACCTACAGCTGCTCAATTGGTGGCACACATGTGGACGATTTAGGTTCAGGTAAAAACTTGGCGGGTGTGAAGCCTGTGCTCTTTTTTGCGCCTGCTCAGGTCAAAAAACGGACCGAAGAGTGGGGCGGCGCAGAGTTTGGTAAACGGATGTTGATGGCGTGGACGGAGTTTACAAAAACCGTGGCAAACAGCAATCCAGCTTGGCTGCAAAGCCAATACCAGCATGGGCTAGCTGAAGTATCTAGGGTGTACGCCGAGGTGCTGGCAGGCAAAGGCAATCCGCGCACAGGGCAGATGCTGTCGTTTCACGAGGCAACCGTATGACGAATCTTTTTACGCCCATTCAAGTGGGCGCTATGGCACTCGGCAATCGCATCGTGATGGCACCCCTCACTCGCAACCGTGCGCCTGGTGCAGTGCCCAATGAGTTGATGAAAACTTATTACGAACAGCGAGCCAGTGCGGGACTCATCATCACCGAAGCAACGGCAATTTCTCACCAAGGGCAAGGCTATGCTGATGTGCCGGGTTTGTACGGTGAAGCGCACGTTGATGGGTGGAAGGCCGTGACAGAAGCCGTCCACGCGAAGGGCGGGAAAATCGTGACGCAGCTTTGGCATGTAGGGCGAATTTCACATACTGATTTGCAGCCGAAAAATGTTGCACCCGTTGCGCCATCGGCGATTCGCGCTAAAACCAAGACGGTGCTGATCAAAGACGGTGCTCCCGTGTTTGTCGAGACTTCAGAGCCGCGAGCACTCGACGCGACCGAGTTGCCGGGCATCGTGCATGACTATGTGCTGGCGGCGCGTCACGCCATCCATGCGGGTTTTGATGGTGTCGAAATTCATGCAGCCAATGGCTATTTGCTCGATCAATTTATGAAAACAGG
>JANPAY010000269.1:0-1562 GCA_031430155.1 Comamonadaceae bacterium | reverse complement strand
CGCTATTGAAAAACCACAAATTTATCTGTATGCCAAGCTGCCAAGCCAAATGGAGATTGAGCTAGAGGCATGCCTTGCCTTGCAGGCCTCATTCAGCTTGGCTTGCGGGCAGCGTGTTCGTGAATCACCTATTCGTGTATCCCGCTTACAGCTTGCTTTGCGACCTGATGCAGTTTCGCGCAGCGAAATCCCTCAATTTCATTACGTAGTCGAGACGGATACGGATGACAATTGGTTCGAGAAAATTGCGAAGTGGTACGACGAAGAGCACATGCTGGGTTTGGCCGCCGTGCCAGGTTGCGTGAGTGCGATGCGGCTTGTGAACTTGGATGCAAAGAACGAAGTGGGCGATAACCGTCCGCGCTCGTTTGCTTGCTACGATTTAAGAAGCCCCGATGTACTGGGCTCACCGCCGTGGTTGGCGGTTCGGCACACGGCTTGGAGCGATGTCGCACGGCCGCATTTTAAAAATACGCTGAGAACGATGATGGAGATAATTCACGCATGATTAATAAAATTGCACCTTCAGTCGCCGATGCCCTGCAAGGCATACAGGACGGGGCTTCCATCATGATTGGTGGCTTTGGCACGGCAGGTATTCCGAACGAACTCATTGATGGCCTCATTGCACACGGCGCAAAGGATCTCACCATCATCAACAACAACGCGGGCAATGGCGACACGGGGTTGGCGGCGCTACTGGCGACGGAGCGCGTGCGCAAAATCGTTTGCAGCTTTCCACGTCAAGTCGATAGCCACCATTTTGATCGCTTGTACCGCGCTGGAAAATTGGAGTTAGAGCTTGTCCCGCAAGGCACGCTCTCGGAGCGCATCCGCGCAGCGGGCGCAGGCATTGGCGCTTTCTTTGTACAAACGGCTTACGGCACGGAGCTAGCAAAAAATCCTGATGGTTCAGCCAAAGAAACACGTTTGCTGGATGGCAAGCACTATGTGCTGGAAGCCCCGCTTCATGCGGATTTCGCGCTCATTAAGGCGGAGGCAGGTGACCGCTGGGGCAACCTCGTGTATCGTAAAACCGCACGCTGCTTTGGCCCTGTGATGGCGATGGCGGCGAAGACAACCATTGCCACGGTGCATGAGGTGGTGGAGCTGGGTGCATTCGACCCTGAGACCGTCGTGACTCCTGGAGTGTTTGTATCGAAGATTGTGAAAGTGGAACGCACCATCACGCAGGCAGGAGGATTCAAAGCATGAGTGATTCAATCAAATACACACGCCGCACCAAAAACCAAATCGCAGCGTTGATTGCGAAGGATATCCCCGATGGCTCGGTGGTCAATCTGGGTATCGGTATGCCAACCTTGGTGGCAAACCATATTCCTGCTGATCGCGAAGTCTTGCTGCACAGTGAAAACGGCATCCTCGGCATGGGCCCTGCGCCTGCCAAAGAGGACGAAGATTTTGATCTCATCAACGCGGGCAAGCAACCCGTGACCTTGCTCAAAGGCGGTTCGTACTTCCATCACAACGATGCATTTGCCATGATGCGCGGTGGACATTTGGATATTTGCGTACTGGGTGCGTTTCAAGTCAGCAGCACA
>JANPAY010000268.1:0-1973 GCA_031430155.1 Comamonadaceae bacterium | reverse complement strand
TCAAAAAATACTGAGGGGGTGTTTATCCGTACATTCCAAGATAGTTTAAACGGTTAAAATCATAAAAATCATCTGTATATTTCACGATAGTTGATGTATTTAAAATCCTAAACCCTATTCGTAGATTTTACGATAGTTTTTGGTCATAAAATCAATCAATCGTCCGTACATTTCACGATAGTTATGAGGAATATAACTGTGAAACTTATTTGTATATTTCATGATAGTTTTCTAAGCCTAAAATCATCGAATCATCCGTACATTTTACTATAATTTGGGTATTTTTAAACTAAAAATCGTCCTTATATTTCCCGATAATTCAAATAGGATTTTAGAGAAAAAACGCCCGTATATTCCAAGATAATAATGCGTACATTTAATGATAGAAGTGCGTACATTTTCAGATACTTGTCCGTATATTCCTCGATAATTATCCGTATATTTTCCGATATTAATCCGTACATTTCAAGATACTTACCCGTACATTTCAAGATAATAAAAAGTGCAACTAATTGATAATCAATTAGTTGCACAGACTCTAAACAATAAAACATTTAAAACTTTAAAAACAACAATAAAAAGGGTTGTTGTTTTTCTTAGTAATTTATAAATCAATTCTAAACGGATTACGACTCGAAAATATTTGTTATTTTGTTATCAATTACGTGAATTATCATGGAATGTACGGACGCGCCAACTATCAGACTTTATTACTTTTTCGGCACGTCTTTTAAGTCGCCATTTTGACGCTCATACGCCCCTACGTAGCGGTCGAGAGCCTCATTAATAACATCTTTAATATTTAGCCGTTCCCAATAGGCCACGGCCTTGAGTTTTTCTAACAAATCCTCACGTACTATAAACGTCGCACGGGTTTCGTCATTTTTCAACCCTTTTTTGATAGACGCCACTTCGGGTTGCGGCGGAACGGGTTGCACGGGGGCAACGACGACGGGTATTTCAGCGAATTGCCGAACCTCGTCTTGTCTTTTTGGCGTTGCCAACAACATATCAGCATTTATTAAATTTTTCTTTGCCATTTTAAACTATGTTTACAAAGTTTACTAGAATTAAATAGTTTACAAATTGCCCTGTGGATTTCAAATTTCAAAGATTTCAAATTTCAATAAACTCGTTTAGTCGCGTTGGTATATTGTTGAAATTTGAAATCTTTGAAATTTGAAATCTACTAAGGCCGTTCCATGATTTCTTTCGTCAAGGCTCTGTAATCGTCTGCACCGATACTGCGTGGTGCATAGCGGAAAATGTCTAAGCCTTGCGTCGGTGCTTCTGCGAGGGCGACATTTTCGCGGATAGCTGTTTTAAAGGCCGCATCGCCGAGTGAATTTTGAATTGTGTCGAGGACATTGCGGTTGAGGATTTTACGCCCGTCGTATTTCGTTACGAAAACCTTATCAATCGTCAAGCCGATGCGTCCGATTGCCTCGCTCAAAACAGCATAGCCTTTCAAGGCCAAAAACTCCGCCTCCACGGGTACATATATATCGTCACTCGCAACGAAGGCGTTAATTGTCAACAAACCGAGCGACGGCGGACAGTCTAACAATATGTAATCATACTGAGGGGTCAATGGGGCGAGCAGACGGTTGAGAATGTCCTCGCGTTTGAATTCAGCCGCGAGTTCGATTTCCGCTTTTATGAGTTCTAATGACGACGGAATCAAGTCGAGTCCGTCCATAATTGTTAGGGGCGAAAGTGGATATTCACCCCGCAATGACCCATAAACGGGGCGTTCGACGTGCGTCACGCCGAGGCTCTGCGTTAAGTTGTATTGAGGGTCGAGGTCGAGCAACAATACGCGTTTGCCCGCACTCTGTAAGGCTGCACCAATATTTATGGTGGAAGTAGTTTTGCCGACACCGCCTTTGAAGTTGGCAATTGAAATCGTCTTACCCATAACGTTTACGGATTTTAGATGGTTTAAACACTGTTTAAAATGTTTACATTTTTTA
>JANPAY010000267.1:0-2493 GCA_031430155.1 Comamonadaceae bacterium | reverse complement strand
TAAGCGCCTGTACGCACTGTAATATTAGGCAAGCTTTCAACCTTTTTAAGCAATTCCTCACCATACTCTGCTGTGACTTTATGGCCGCCATGGTCGTAACTTAAGCTACCGCCAAGATGTCGATTTTCATCGACAATGGTTACTTCTAAACCTGCTTTTGCAGCCTCATAAGCCGCTGTTAGGCCAGCCGCTCCAGCGCCCACAACGAGCAAATCGCAATGCGTATGCAGCTTAGGTTTTGTAATACGTGGGAAATTAAAATTTGTAACGCCTAAACCTGCGGCCTTGCGAATCATGCGCTCCCAATATGGAAACAACCAACGCGGCTTATGAAATGCTTTGTAATAAAAACCAACTGGTAAAAATGGGGATAGTCGGTCAATAATACTGTTCCTGTCTTTTTTTACACCACCAATTGTATTCACCGCATATAAATTCATACCATCTTTAACCTGCACCACATCAGCGCGGATATTGGTGTCAGAGCCATCGGTCATCAAAATATTCACATCATGATTGGCAAAACTCAGCATTCCGCGCGGGCGATGATATTTAAAGCTGCGACCTAATACTTTTTGATCCGCCGCCCATAATGCAGAGCTAATAGTATCGCCTTCAAAGGCTGTAAACGCTTCACCTTCAAAAGTAAAATTGATTACTTTTTCGCGGTTAATCCACTCGCCTACCTGTTTTGGCTTACGCAAACTCATTTGCTTTCTCCTGCTACTTTTTTGGCATCCGCAAGTAAATAAGTACGCGCTACTTTATCAGTTAGCGTATTACGCTCGGCAATAAACCAAGTACCACTGGGCGAGTGATACCACCATTCTTTTTTGTCGCCAGGCGCGCCCTGGCGGTTGTACACATAGGCCGCCCATTCTGCGTCAGAGCAAGTATTTTGGTCTGGTGCAGGCCGATATTCCCCACCGAAAATAAATTCGCTGATGGGTCTAGTTCCATTGACTGGGCAGGTGAGCAATTTCATATGATTTATATATACAGGCTAATGACCGACTGAGGCCGCGCCCTTTTCGCCCGTAAGTTCGTAATCTTCAAAACGCGAAAAGCGGAAAGTGTGAATCAGTTCATGATTACTGTCGTTGGCAATGGTGGACGCCATGGTTTTGCCGCTAATCGGTGTCGCTTTAAAGCCCCAAGTGCCCCAACCCGCGTCCAGATAAAAGCCCTCTATCGGCGTTTTGCCCATAATCGGCGCAAAGTCTGGCGTCATATCTGCCATGCCGCCCCACTGCCGCACAATTTTTACGTTGGATAAAAATGGGAACATATCTAACATGTGCGCGGTTAAACCTTCAACAAAATCCAGCGTAGAGCGCGTTTGATGCACTTCATACGGGTCTAGCGACGAGCCCATCACCAGCTCGCCGCGCGACGACTGGCTGACATATACATGCAAGCTGCCAGAAACCAAGATGCTATTCAGCCAAGGCTTCATCGGCTCGGTGACGCAGGCTTGCAGCGGGTGAATGACGATGGGCGTTTTTAAATCGACCATTTCGGTGATGCGCGGCGTAAAGCCTGCCACGGCACATAGTACTTGTTTAGTTTCGATATAACCTTTGTTGGTATTAACGCCGCACACCTTGCCATTTTTCACGCCTACGCTCAGCACTTCGGTATTTTGAAAAATCTCTGCGCCATATCCATCTGCCCCGCGCGCATAGCCCCAGGCCACCCCATCATGGCGCGCAATCGAGCCAGGGCCGTGATACAGCGCGCCTAAAATAGGTGCGTGACCGCTACAACTTATATCCAACTGAGGGCAAGCTTTTAAAATTTCATCCACACCGACCACACGGCTATCCACGCCAACGTGTTTATTCACCTCTGCACGCCAACGCATGGTGCGCATGGCAGATTCGGTATGTGCAAGCGTGAAATGGCCGCGCGTAGAATAGAATAAATTGAGGTCGAGCTCTTCGGATAAACCTTCGTATATTTTAACGCTGGCATCATAAAAATTCACACCTTCTGGCGTGAGATAATTAGAGCGCACAATGGCAGTATTACGACCAGTGTTACCGCCGCCGATATAACCTTTTTCCAACACCGCAACATTGGTAATGCCGTGGTCTTTAGCCAAGTAATACGACGCTGCCAAGCCATGTCCACCACCACCGATAATCACAACATCGTATGATTTTTTTGGTATTTCATGCGATTTAAAAAAGCGCTTTGCTGGATACTCTTTTTTTAACGCATATTTAAGCAGGCGAAACGGCATTTATTAATCCCATAAAACTTAATCCTATAGCAGTCTATTTAGCCACAGCGGATAAATACGGTCAAGAGTTATATGAAACTTTTTTAATTACAATGAAACTTATGCTAAAGTATGGTTATGACTTTTAAAAGTGAAATCACAAGCGAAGATAGTAGCGCAGACAGCACGAACAAATCGCTTGGGCGGCTATCATTAAGTCGACATCTGGGCGCGACCATTCGCCAACTGCGCTTGGATCACAACCTGAC
>JANPAY010000266.1:0-3592 GCA_031430155.1 Comamonadaceae bacterium | reverse complement strand
CAATCGCGGGCCAAGCACCAGCCAGCAGAGAGAGCAAAATACCCACTAGCATCGCTAGCGTGAGAACCGCTGCTCCTTTGGCGGTTAAAGCAAATGCCTGATCGGCTAAGCGCAATTTCATGTGAGTTGTGTGAATAGGTTTTGGTTACTTAATTTGAGCCCAAGATTTTTCAATCATAGTCTTCACTTGTGCTGGCATCGGCACGTAATCTAAATCTTCAGCTGTTTTGTCACCCTTGGCAAATGCCCAAGACACAAATTTCAAAACCGATTGCGACTTTGCCATATTCTCTGACTTGGCTTGCATCAGCAAAAAGGTTGCGCCCGACAGTGGCCAAGCATCTTTACCAGCTTGATTAGTTAAAATTTGATAAAAAGTCTTATTCCACTCGGCACCCGCTGCTGCTGCCTTAAACGTTAGATCATCAGGTGCTGGATATTGACCCGCTGAATTTTGCACCAAGGCATACACCATTTTGTTTTGCTTAACGTATGCGTACTCAACATAACCAATGCTGTTTGGCAAACGCGCAACAAATGCTGCCACGCCTTCATTTCCTTTGCCGCCTGCACCTACTGGCCAATTAACTGCTGTGCCTTCGCCTACTTTTTCCTTCCACTCTTTGTTCACTTTTGAGAGGTAGTTTGTAAAAATGAAGCTTGTTCCTGAACCATCCGCACGGCGCACCACAGAAATCGGATTGTTTGGTAATGCCAATTTTGGATTTAAAGCCTTGATCGCCTTGTCGTCCCACATCGTGATCTTGCCAAGGTAAATATCACCTAGTACTTGTCCTGTTAATTTAAGTTGGCCGGGCGCAACGCCTTTGATGCTCACGACTGGCACAACACCACCAATCATCAAAGGAAATTGAACCAAACCTTTAGTTTTTAGGTCTTCATCTTTAAGCGGCATGTCTGATGCACCAAAATCAACTGTTTTCGATTCAATTTGTTTAATACCAGCACCCGAGCCAATGGATTGGTAATTCACTTTTACACCCACCTCTTTGTAGTAGTCGCCTGACCACTTCGCCATAATCGGGGCCGCAAATGTCGATCCCGCACCGACCACATCTTGTGCTTGCGTGAGTGATGTGCCCGCTAGACCAAGCGCCATAAGGCTTGCGGCAAGGCCAGTTTTAAAAATTCGCATCGTGTTTTTCATTTTTTATCCTTAAAGTGGACTATCCATCAACGTGAGCACATGCCCACAACCCAAATGTAGAAAAGCTTTATGACAGTTGTGTGACATTTCTGACAAACTAATTGGACAATAAGCACCCATGCAAGACAACACTCAACTCGCCGCCATTGACCTCGGATCCAATAGTTTTCGCTTGGAAATTGGGAGGTTCGAGCACGAGCAACTCCAGCGCGTTGAATACATCAAGGAGACCGTTCGCCAAGGGAGTGGGCTTGATAAAGATCGAAACTTATCGAATGAGGCTATGCAGCGCGGTTGGGACTGTTTAGCTAGGTTTTCTGAGCGCCTAACAGGTTTCAAAAAAAGACAAGTCCGCGTAGTCGCTACGCAAACGCTGCGTGAAGCGCGTAACCGTGATGTTTTTTTAGCCAAGGGCCAAGAAATACTAGGCTTACCGATTGATGTTATTTCTGGCAAAGAAGAAGCAAGGCTCATTTATGTCGGTGTTTCGCATTTGCTGCCCCAATCATCTGAGCGTCGTTTAGTCATTGACATTGGCGGCAGATCGACAGAGCTGATCTTGGGCAAGGGCTACGCCGCACAGACGATGGAATCGTACCGCGTCGGTAGCGTCACTTGGTCTATGAAGTACTTTGGTGAGGGTGAGGTGTCTAAAGAGGCTTTCCACCAAGCCGAAGTGGCCGCAAAAGCAGTCTTAGACGAAGCCCTTGGCACCTACGCCAAACGTCACTGGGATAACGTGTATGGTTCGTCGGGCACGGTCGGCGCTATTGGCGATATCTTGCTGGGGCTGGGCTACCCAGCATATGAGATCAGTCGCAAAGGCTTAGTCCAAACGAAAGAGTTGCTGCAAAAATCAGGGCACATGGATCGTGTGCGATTGGAGGGTCTTAAAGACGATCGGCGTGCTGTACTGTGCGGCGGTCTCGCTGTGCTGTTCGCGCTCTTCGATTTGCTGGACATTGATACGCTGCTCGTGGCAGACGGCGCTTTGCGCCAAGGCGTTCTCTACGACATGGTGGAACGTAAATACAACGCCACCGACGTGCGAAGCAGCACGGTCGCGCGGATGGCGACCACCTTCAAAATCGATCCCTTGCAAGCACAGCGCGTGACGGAGATCGCACAGGCACTCTTTCACCAGGTCATGTCAAAGCAAGACATGCCTGTGTTTGAAAAACTGAACCGCAAACTAGGCTGGGCCGCGCATTTACACGAAATTGGCAGCCATATTTCGCATAGCGATTACCACAAACATGGCGCGTATATTTTAGAAAACGTTGATGCTATTGGTTTTGCGCAGCACGAACTGCATCGATTAGGTTTACTGGTCTTAGGGCACAAAGGCAAACTCAAAAAACTAGGGGAACATCTGTCGGATAGCGCCTTTGTTTGCCAATTGCTGGCACTCAGGCTAGCGGTAATTGCCTGTCATGCAAGAGCCAATCCTGATTGGTCTGCGGTGCGGCTCAGTATGAAAAACAATAGCTTTACGCTGCAAGTACCCAGTGACTGGGCACAAATCTACCCACAATCTATTCACTTGCTTAAACAAGAAATGGAAGCTTGGCAAAAATCGCCCTGGCTATTTCTATTAAAAATTTAACTAAGTACGTATACCGTATATACTGTTTACTTCTTTTATTTTTAGGAAAATTTATGAGCACTGCAATACCTGTCAAAAAAACACCCGTCACCAAGGCTCCCCTAGCTGCGAAAAAAACGATTGCGAAAAAAGTCGTTGCAAAGAAGGTGGTTGTAGCTCAGCCCAAACCGATGCAAGCTGCTGCTGTTAAGGTAGAAAAAGCTTTGAAGCCTGCGAAACCCAAATTGGTACGCGATAGTTTTACGATTCCCAAGGATGAATATCAGGTGCTAGCTGATTTAAAGGCTCGCATGACGAAGCTGATGCAACCTGCAAAAAAGAGTGAGTTACTACGTGCTGGCTTAAAAGCACTGGCAGCCATGCCAGACGCTGTGATCAAAAAAGCATTGCTTGCTGTGCCGTCCATCAAAACGGGACGCCCTGCCAAAGTCATTAAAAAATAATTAGAGTAATTCGGGGGTTTGAACGGTGACGACGACGGTCTCGGCAACTCCTGCACGCTCGCGATATCGCAGCCACCAGACCGCGCCCTTTTTAAGGTTGACCTCTTGCGTTGGCAGCCCGAGAAGCTGCGCAATAGTTTTGCCAATGAGAGGCTGATGCCCGATCACTAAAGCGGTTGATTTCAAAGACGGCCAATGAATGGTTTTTAGCAATTCATCCGTTGTCCCGTCTGGCGCAAGCTCTTCGCGGATTTTGTATTTGCGATCTAGCGCAATCGCTGTTTGAACCGTACGCACAGCTGGACTGACCCAAATTCGGGTCGCTTCTGGCATTTGGCGATTGAGCCAAGCAGCCATCCGTGTCGCTTGTTTTTC
>JANPAY010000265.1:0-3080 GCA_031430155.1 Comamonadaceae bacterium | reverse complement strand
GAACCATCTTGGCTTTTGTAGCTCGGGTCGTGCTCCTCGTCCACCACGATAAGGTGAAGATGCGGCATAGACGCCAGCACCGCGAGACGCGTACCCAGCACCAATCGCGCTTGCCCCAAATGCGCCGCCAGCCAGCTTGCCGTGCGCTGCGCGGGCGTCATGCCGCTGTGCATCAGCACCACGGTACCCGCACCAAAGCGCGCTTCGATGCGCCCCTGAAACCGTGCCTCCATTTGCGGCGTGAGGTTAATTTCAGGCACCATCACCAACGCTTGTGCAGACTCGTCTGCCGCGAGCACTTGCTCAATGCGGCGCAGATAAACCTCGGTCTTGCCGCTACCTGTTGCGCCAAACAACAACTTGGGGCGAAGGTCTGCGCTTTGCAACTGCGTCAAAACCTGCTCTTGTTCAAGGCTGGCCTGCAAGCCAGGCTGGATAAGTTCTGCGGAATAGGGGGTCTCGGAAGCCTTATCTGGTATGGTTTGCGAGAGGTTTATTTTTGACTTCTTTTCTCGCTTTTTGATGAGTCGCGCAAACTGCGCCTCGTCCAAATCACGCAGTTGTGGCGGCAGCGCTGCCATGGCCAGCTCGCCCGCAAAACGCTGGTAATAGCCAGCCGCAAACCGAATCAAGTCAACCCACGCCTTGCCAAGCGGCTGCACGTCCAGCACGGAGGTGATTGGCTTTAGCTTTGCTAGCTCTAGCGCATCCGCACCCTGCGTAGGCATCCAAACAACCCCCAGCAGCTCCCGCGCGCCCAGCGGCACACGCACCAGCGTTCCCAGCGGCAGTGCCGCGCTGTGGCGGTAACTGAGCACTTCTGGTAAACGGCCGTGTGCGGGCGTGGGCATCACAACCGACACGCCATGCATTGCCTGAGTGCCGTGTAGGGGATTTATATTTTTTTCTTCCAATTTATCGTTATCAATCGTATAAAAATCTTCACTGTCCGCGCTAAGTTCTTGATTTATCGCATGCAAAAATATCCCCCATATTTTGTGGATAACTTTGTGAATTACTGCCCATCATTCCTCGCCAAGCCCCATGTTTCAAGGCTTGCTCTAGATTGCCGTGCAAATAAGCAATAAATTTTCATCTATAAGAATCAAAGACTTAACACCTTTTCTCGGTACAAAAGCAAGTTCAATTGGGGGCTTGACAAGCTTTTGAGAGTTGTCCGTTTTGTGTGCATAAGAAACCCCTATATTTCATAAGGCTTCGTAGGGGGTGGCATATCCGAGCCCTTGCAATATCAAGACTTCCAGCGCCTCCATCCTTGTGGCGTCTTGCTGGCTGGGCTCGTGGTCATAGCCCATCGCATGCAGCGTGCCGTGCACAAGCAAATGCATCCAGTGTGCCCGCAAATCCTTGCCTTGCTCTAGCGCCTCGCGCTCCAGCACGGGGGCGCACAGCACAAGGTCGGCCAAGAGCACGGGTACTCGGGCGTAGTCAAACGTCAGCACATTGGTGGCATAGTCTTTCGCGCGGTATTGCTGATTGAGGGCACGTCCTTCCTCGGTGTCCACCACGCGAACGGTTATTTCAGCGGCTTGCAGGGCGACTTTGGTTGGCAACGCCGCTAAGCCCTGCTTGAGCGCATGACGGATCGCTTTTGCGACTAGGTGGCGTGGCAAAGCGGCCCGGTGCGCCTCAAAGGCCACATCTTTCCTAGGGTTTGCCCACTGGAGTGAGAGAGTGAGTTCGGGGTAAGCTTGTCGGTTCATTTGGAACTTTGCACTTATAGGAAAACGGACATGAAAAAACAAATTATCGTCGCCAGCCTTTTAGCCGTTCTGGGCACAGTTGTGCAAGCTCAAACCGTCAACGTCATTTGCTCGGTGCAAGCAGAGTGGTGCAATCTTATTTCCACGATTTATGCACGCACCACTGGCGTCAAGATCAATATCAGCATCAAAGGTTCTGGCGAAGCATTTGCTCAGTTAGCTGCAGAGAAAGAAAACCCTAAAACCGATGTTTGGTTTGGCGGTACGGGCGATCCGCATCTGCAAGCGGCTGAGGTGAATCTCACCATGGAGTACAAATCTGCCGCCTTGCCTCAGTTACAAACGTGGGCACAAGAACAGGCCAAGCAATCTAACTTTAAAACGGTGGGTATTTATTCGGGCCCACTTGGTTTTGGTTACAACACCGAAATACTTAAAAAGAAGAATATCCCTGTGCCGCAAACTTGGGCTGATTTGACGAAGCCTGTTTACAAAGGCGAAATCCAAGTAGCCAACCCCGCCTCCAGCGGCACGGCCTACACCATGATTGCCACCTTAGTGCAGCTGATGGGCGAGGACAAGGCCTTTGACTACATGAAGCAGTTGCACAAAAATATCCAACAGTACACACGCAGCGGTACGGGCCCGATTAAAGCGGCTGCTCGCGGAGAAACAGCGGTCAGCATTAGCTTTATTCACGATGCGCCAGGCGAGGCCATGCAGGGATTCCCTGTCTTGGCCATTACGCCTAAAGATGGCACAGGCGCAGAGATAGGCTCAATGAGCATTGTGAAAGGCGCAAAAAATTTAGAAGCCGCTAAAAAGTTTTATGAATGGGCTCTAACCCCCTCGGCGCAAGAGCTGGGCGCAGCGGCAAAGCAGTTTCAAGTGCCTTCCAACAAAGCAGCGAAAGTGGATAGCCGCGTACCAGATTTCAAAAAAATCAAGTTCATCAATTACGACTACGCCAAATACGGCGCGTCAGCCGAGCGACGCCGTTTGATTGCCAAGTGGGAGAAGGAAGTGAACTCGCTGCCAAGATAAAATGGAACGTGCGTCATGCAAGCAAAAGCTACTCATAAAAATGCACCCAATGCCCCGATCTTTTATTGGCTGCTAGCAGGTGTTTTTGCCTATCTGTGCTTGCCTTGGTACGCGCTGCAAGACAGCAATGGACTTTTGTCCATCCCGCAAGTTTTTAGCACGGGCGAAGCTGGCAATGGCCTCATGCAGGCAGCTCAATACGGCAAAGTATGGCTATGGATGGGTGTTGCAGCGCTACTCCTCGCCAGCGCCTCGCTACTGCAAGCGCCCAGCCGCGCGCAAGGCCGGCTCTTGGTACTTGCAGGTTTTTTA
>JANPAY010000264.1:0-2941 GCA_031430155.1 Comamonadaceae bacterium | reverse complement strand
TGCTGCCACCATAGCCCACGGCATAGGCCAAAAAGCCCCAGTCGTAGCCGCCTTGTTTGAGTGCCAGAGCGGTGAGCGGGATGTTGTCAAAAACGGCGCTTAAAAAACCAAGCCCCAGCGTCGTTTCCCACGATGCCTTCGGGAGCTGCTCGACAGGCATCATCGAGGCGCACAGCACGAGTGACAACAGAAACAAACTACCCCTGAACGCATCGGGTAGCAAGCGCCAATTAGGCGATCGCCATGCGGCGGTCAATAGCACCGCCGTACAGACCGCTAGCCCAAGAACAGGTAGCGTTTGGAGCAGCTTAGGCGCATAAAGATTGCACAGCACATTGGCTGCAACGGCTGATAGCAAAATCAACGCGACGATGCCTAGTCTTGCATGATCAATATGCGTGCCAGGGGGCGTATCTTTAAGCATGGGTTGATAGGCGTGTTGTTGCTTGGCGGCAATCGGACCAAAAACACACAGCGCCACAACGGCGCCCACTGCTGCCTCCGCAACCATCAGGGGCGAGACACCCGAAATCCACATCATGGTGGTGGTCGTATCCCCCACCACCGAACCTGCGCCGCCCGCATTGCTAGCCGCGACGATAGCCGCCAAAAACCCAATGTGCACACGATGCTTATAAAGGACTGACGCCATGGCCCCGCCAATCATGGCAGCAGCAATGTTGTCTAAAAAAGAAGACATCACAGCAATCAAAATTAGAAGTGCAAAACCGCCCTTCCAGTCATCTGGCAAATAGTGCGGTAGCACAGCAGGAATTTCGCTTTTTTCAAAATGATCGGCCAGTAGCGCAAATCCAAGCAGCAAGCCCAGCAAATTAGCCAGTGTCACCCATTCGTGTGCAAGGTGTGCCGGCAATGCAAAGTCGGTAAAAGCGACTTTGTAGAGCGCAATCGAGAGCAATCCTGTAACGGCAACCCGCAGCGTGTGATTGTGAAATAGCGCAACGCCTAGCAGTGTGAATGCAAAGAGGATAAATTCGATAGGAATCGAGCTCATACCTTGGATGCGCTCAAATTAAACACCTGCCGCAAATACGCCAAGTAGTTCACGTCTTCGCACATGTTTTTGGATGGCGTATCCGACAGTTTCGCCACAGGCTGGCCATTGCATTCGGTCATTTTGATAACGATTTGTAGCGGCACGTGATCGGGTGCATCGCCTAAATCATTCGTCAAATTAGTACCGATACCAAACGCCAACAAACAGCGGCCTTTGAACTGGTTATAGAGCTCAATCGTGCGCGGTACCGTGAGTCCATCGCTAAACACCAGCGTCTTGGTGAGCGGATCGACACGGTTGGCTTTGTAGTGCGCAATCATGCCCTCGCCCCACGCAAACGGATCACCGCTGTCGTGCCGTGTGCCATCGAAGAGCTTGCAAAAGTACATGTCGTAGTCGCGCAAAAAGGCCTCGAAACCATACACATCGGAGAGCGCAATGCCAAGGTCGCCTCGGTACTCGTGCGCCCATGATTCAAACGCGAAGACTTGTGAGTCGCGCAGGCGCGGCCCAAGAGCCTGCGCGGCTTGCAAGTATTCGTGCGCCATGGTGCCAAGCGGAATGAGGCCTAGCTTCATGGCAAAAAAGACATTGCTTGTGCCCGCAAATTGTCCGCCTAAACCGTTCGTCAGTACGCGCAAAACCTCTTCGTGCCACGCCTTACTAAAGCGGCGACGCGTACCGTAGTCGGCAATTTTCAAATTCGAAATTTGCGGATTTTTAAGCAACTTAATTTTTTCGCCTAAGCGCTCTCGGCCTTCTACAAAGTTCGGGACTTTTTGCGTGTTTCTAAAGTACACCTCGTTGACGATGGCAAGCACAGGAATCTCAAACAAAATCGTGTGCAGCCAAGGCCCTTCAATTTTGATGTCGATCTCGCCCGTGGTTTGCTCAGAGACGGTGATGTATTTTTCGTTCAGTTTGAACAAGCCCAAGAAATCAACAAAGTCGCTTTTGATAAAACGCATGCCGCGCAAGTACGCTAGTTCGCTCTCGTTAAATTGCAAGCCACACAGCGACTTAATTTCTTCGCGTATCTCACTTGCAAACTGCGCCAGATCAACGCCTGGGTTGCGGCATTTGAACTTGTAAGAGACCTGCGCCCCCGGAAACTGATGCAGCACGACCTGCATCATGGTGAATTTGTACAGGTCGGTGTCGAGTAAGCTGGTGATGATCATGAGGTTTCTCTATTTACCAAGCCTTAAAGCCATGTCGTAAAGCTCTCAACCGTCTCGCGCTCGGTGGCAAAGGTGTTCACCAGCGCCTCTTCGTCCGCATAACCCAGCGAGAGCCCGCAAACGATCATCTCGTTCTCGCCCGCGCCAATGTGCGGCATGATGATCTTGGAAAAGCCATTCCACGCGGCCTGCGGGCAGGTGTGCAGACCACGCGCTCTGGCGGCCACCATGATGCTTTGAATAAACATACCGTAATCCAATAGAGAGCCGCGCCCCATCACTTTGTCAATGGTGAACATCAAACCAACAGGCGCATCAAACAATTTGAAATTTCGTTGGTGCTGGGCATGCATTGCGGCCTTATCGCCTTTACCAATGCCGAGCACGCCGTACAGGCCGAAGCCGCATTCACGGCGGCGGTCAATATAGGGCGAAACCCATTTTTCGGGGTAGTAGTCATAGCTTTCGGAATACTCTTTAGCAAGCTCTGGATAAGCCGAGATCGCATCATGCGCAGCGCAGACTTTTTGCACCAGCTCATCCCGCTTTGCCCCTTGCAATACATACACCTTCCAAGGCTGCGTGTTGGTGCCACTGGGCGCGCGGCCTGCGATTTGCAGAATGTGTTCAATTTTTTCTTTTTCTACTTCTCTTGCTAAAAAGGCGCGGTTGGAATAGCGGCTGAGGATGGCTTGATCGACACTGCTTGGATCGGCAATTCTTGTAGAGACTTGTGGGCTGG
>JANPAY010000263.1:0-6011 GCA_031430155.1 Comamonadaceae bacterium | reverse complement strand
TCAAGCACTGGCAGCAGCGTATGCCGAGTCGCACAGCCTAGGTGTTCTGGAAGCCTTGGTGGGTGCGGGCTGGCAAGATGCTCGCATTGCTTATGCGGCGCATTTGGTCAAAGAGCCCTCCCTAGTTGCGGCCAGTTATTTGATTGAGTCACCCGAGACACAAGCAGCGCTTCAAAAAGCATGCGAGCCGCTGAAGCGTTACCGCTGTGCTGCTTGCGGTTTTGAGGCCAAACAATACTTCTGGCAATGCCCCGGATGCCAAGCATGGGATAGCTATCCCTTTAAACGTGTTGAAGAACTCTAACAATCTGCGTGCGGTTTTGATGTTTGCGTCGTTTGCGGCGGCCTACTTTATTTCTGCCGCTCTGCGTACGGTCACTGCGACGCTCGCACCCACGCTCACGCAAGAGTTTGCTTTGCAAGCCAGAGACTTAGGCCTTTTGTCAGGAGGTTATTTTCTTGGCTTTGCAGCGCTGCAAATTCCGTTAGGTGTTTGGCTCGATCGCTATGGCCCTAGGCGTGTGATCCTGTTCATGCTATCCATTGCCGTGCTGGGCTGCGCGGTCTTCGCGCTCTCGCACAACTTTATCAGCTTGCTGCTAGCCCGCGTGCTATGTGGTCTTGGCGTGAGCGTGTGCTTAATGGCACCACTCACAGCGTACCGCCGCTGGTTCAATCCCGAGACGCAGTTGCGTGCTAATTCTTGGATGCTGATGACGGGTTCGCTCGGGATGCTCTGCGCGACGCTGCCTGTGCAAGCGGCCATGCCGGTGCTGGGGTGGCGTGGCATCTTTTGGCTACTTGCACTACTCGTTATCGCGTCGATGATTTTGATTGCACTTTGCGTACCTGCATGGCGCGAGGCCTCATCGGATAAGCCTTCCCAGCCCTCGATGGGTGGAGAAGCTCAGTCCATTTCGATTTGGCGGCATCCTGCTTTTGTACGCATGGTACCGATTGGATTTTTTACCTATGGCGGCATGATTGCGATTCAGACGCTATGGGTCGGACCTTGGATGACACGCATAGCGGGGTACACCGCAGCTGAAGCGGCGGGGGGCTTGTTCGCGATCAATTTCGCTATGCTCATCAACTATTGGGTGTGGGGCTGGGTCAATCCCAAATTAGCGAGTCGTGGATGGGATGCCGTTCGGTTGATGCGCATAGGGTTGCCGTTTAGCTTGTTCGCATTGCCACTCGCCGTGCTAGTTGCAACGGATGTAGCACTTGCCGCAGGTTTGGTTTTGCCCATCTGGATGGTGTGGATTTTTTATTTTGTGAGTAGCGCTTTTGTGTCTCTTGCGCAGCCTGCCGTCGGGATGGCTTTCGAGAGTCATATGGCGGGTCGAGCGCTGACGGCTTATAACCTAGTCATTTTTATGGGTGTGTTCATCGTGCAATGGGGCATTGGTCTTGGGATCGATTTGTTCCGTTGGATGGGTCTGACGGAAGTGCAGGCATACACCGCAGCGTTTGGCGTATTTTGGTTATGTTGCGTGACTTCATACGTGCATTTTTATCGTGATGCTCGGGGATAATCGCTAGATGCAAGCAAACATCAAACCTCATTTAGCGAACGCCAAAGTACTCGTGGTGGGAGACGCCATGTTAGATCGCTATTGGTATGGCGCGGTGGATCGTATTAGCCCTGAAGCGCCTGTGCCTGTCGTCAAAATCAATAAGCGCGAAGACCGCGTTGGCGGTGCAGCGAACGTGGCCTACAACGCCGTGACCCTAGGGGCTCAAACGTCTTTTTTAAGTGTGGTAGGTGATGACGACGCGGGTCGCGAATTAGAGGATCTGATGCGCAGCACGGGTATTTCTACGCATCTCACGCGCGACGCTAAGCTGGAAACCACCGTTAAGCTGCGCGTGATTGGGCGAGCCCAGCAGCTCATTCGCCTCGATTTTGAAAATACACCCGAGCACGACGTACTGGCGGCACAAACTGAGTCTTTCAAGCGATTGGTTGGCGCGCATGATGCCATTTTGTTTTCCGATTACGCCAAAGGTGGGCTGGCGCACGTGGCCCAGATGATTGCGATTGCTCGTGCGGCCAAGAAGCCCGTGCTGGTTGATCCCAAAGGTTCTAATTACACGCAATACCAAGGCGCTACCGTGATAACGCCTAATCGCAGCGAGCTGCAACAGGTGATTGGTTCGTGGGCGGATGAAGATGATTTGCGCATCAAGGCTCAAAACCTGCGAGCATCTTTAAAACTAGAGACTCTTCTTTTTACCCGAAGTGAAGACGGTATGAGCTTGTACGATGCCCAGGGCGACTTGCACGTGAAGGCCGCCGCGCATGAAGTGTTTGATGTGACGGGTGCAGGTGATACAGTGATTGCAACCTTGGCATCACTGGTGGCATCGGGCATGAGTTTGCGCGAAGCTATGCCGCATGCCAACCGTGCAGGCGGTATTGTGGTGGGCAAGTTTGGTACGGCAACCGTGAGCTACGAGGAATTATTTCAATGAGCACAAGTAAGCGCATCGTCGTGACAGGCGCAGCAGGTTTTATTGGCAGCAATATCGTGCAAGGCTTGAATGCACGCGGCATTACAGACATTATTGCTGTTGATGATTTAAAGCAGGGTGATAAATTTCGCAATCTCGCAGATTTGCAGATTAGCGATTACGTTGATGCCGACGATTTTTATGATCGCTTCAGTGCGGGTCGTTACGGCAAGATTGATGCAGTCTTTCACGAAGGTGCTTGCAGTGACACGATGGAGAGCGACGGCGCGTACATGATGCGCAATAACTTTAGTCTTTCGTGCCAGCTGTTTGAGGCTTGCCAAGCGCAGGGCACTCGCCTGCTCTATGCCTCCTCAGCAGCCGTGTATGGTGGTTCGGATACGTTTAAAGAGTCGCCTGAGTTTGAGCGGCCACTGAATGTGTACGGTTACAGCAAACTTTTGTTTGATCAGTGGGTCAGGCGTAAAACAGCCATGTTGACTACACAAACGTCGCAGGTCACAGGTTTTCGCTACTTCAACGTCTATGGCCCGCGTGAGCAGCACAAAGGTCGCATGGCCAGTGTGGCGTTCCATCAATTTCATCAATTTCAAGCAGAAGGTGTTGTCAAGCTGTTTGGGGGCTACGATGGCTACGCGGCGGGCGAGCAAAAGCGCGACTTTGTCTATGTCGATGACGTGGTAGCTGTGAACCTATGGTTTTTTGATCATCCAGAAAAATCAGGTGTTTTTAATTTAGGTACAGGGCGTTCGCAGCCTTTTAATGACGTGGCACTGGCGGTTGTGCAAGGTCTCACAGGGCAGGCATCCAGCTTAGAGCAGATCGTCGAAAACGAAGCGATTGCTTACATTGACTTTCCAGATGCATTGAAAGGTAAATATCAAAGCTATACCCAAGCGGATCTCTCAGCTTTGCGCCATACAGGTTGCGATCATATTTTTGCCGATGTCGCGCAAGGGGTTTCGAACTATTTAAAACGCTTGTCAACCTAGTAAGATAGCGCAGCGTTTATGACACACGTGCTCAGTCGTTTACTGAGTTTGTTTTCATCCTCACTCACTTTAAGGAGTTTCCATGGTTAAGAAATTTATTGCTGCAATCGCTATGTTTGCCGCCATGCTTTACGCAGCAGCAAGCTTTGCCGCTGTTGACGTTAACAAAGCGACAGCTGCCGAACTTGACGGTGTCAAAGGCATTGGCCCCGCTATCTCCGCAAAAATTGTGGACGAGCGCAAAAAAGGTAACTTTAAAGATTGGAATGATTTCGTGACTCGCGTGAGCGGTATTGGTGAGAAAAGTGCGGCCAATCTGTCAACCAATGGTTTAACCGTTGGCGGCGCAGCATACAAAGGCGCACCAGCTAAAGCAGAAGAAAAGCCTGCAGCAGCAGCTAAAAAGGATGACAAGCCAGCGGCTAAAGCGGATGCAAAAGCAGCTCCAGCTGCTGCCGCAGCGCCCGCAGCCAAGGCTGACCCAAAAGCTGACGCAAAAGCAAAAGCTGCTGCTGATAAGCAAGCCAAGGCTGATGCGAAAGCCAAAGAGAAAGCTGACAAGAAAGCTGCAGCTGATGCCAAAGCCAAAGAAAAGGCTGATGCTAAAGCTGCTAAAGCCGACAAAAAGGCCGATAAAAAAGATGACAAGAAAGCAGATGCCAAACCAGCTGCTGACGCGAAGAAGTAATCTTTTTGAACTTCACACAAAACCCGCTTCGGCGGGTTTTTTTTATTGATAATTGAACTATGATTTTTTTACTGTCACCTGCCAAATCTCTTGATTATGAAACGCCAGCTCCAGCGGAGCTGCTTAGCAGCAAACCACTCTTTATGAAGGCTGCAGGCGAGCTGATTGATATTCTGAAGAAAAAATCGCCTGCGCAAATCGCCAGCCTCATGGATCTCAGCGACAAGCTCTCTGCGCTCAACGTGGCACGCTATCAGGCTTGGAAGCCTCGTGCTACGACTAAAAACGCCAAGCAAGCCGTGTTGGCTTTTAATGGGGATGTGTACGATGGACTGGATGCTGCATCGCTCTCGAATGCTCAGCTACTATGGGCGCAGACGCATGTGGTGTCGCTTAGCGGGCTCTATGGCGTGCTGCGTCCGCTCGACTTGCTCCAGCCTTACCGCCTTGAGATGAGCACGCCACTGGTTAATCATCAGGGCAAAAATTTGTATCAATTCTGGGGATCCACAATCGCCGAGTATTTGAATCAAGCACTTAAGACCGACAAAACGCCTGTGGTTGTCAATCTTGCATCGCAAGAGTACTTCAAGGCTGTCGATAAAAAGCATTTGAAGGCACGTGTTGTGGAGTGTGTTTTTGAAGAATATAAAAATGGTCGTTACAAAGTGATTAGTTTTATGGCTAAACGCGCGCGCGGCTTAGTGGCGCGGTATGTAATCGAAAAACGAGTTGTCAAAGTCGATAAGCTGCAAGCTTTTAATAGCGATGGCTATGCGTATAGCGCCGAAGCTTCGAGCGAAGATCGCTGGATTTTCCGTAGGCGTATCGCGTGAACTCAATACCACAACCTCTCTCGCAGGCCCCGCTGGGTAGGGCTTCCAGCTATATCGATCAATACGACGCGTCCTTGCTATTCCCGATTGCACGGTATGACAAGCGAATTGAAATTGGTGTGAGTGGCACACCACCATTTTTTGGTGCTGATATGTGGACGGCGTATGAGGTCTCATGGCTGAACGCACGTGGCAAGCCGCAGGTGGCGTTAGCGCAAATCGTCGTACCTTGCGAAAGCCCAAGCATTGTGGAGAGCAAATCGTTCAAGCTGTATTTGAATAGTTTCAACGGCAGCGTGTTTGCTGATTTTGATGCGGTGGCTCAAACCTTGAAGCAAGATGTCAGCACGGCAGTAGGCGTTGGCGTCAGCGTGCGCTTGACGAGGCCTGAAGTATTTGATACCCAGGCCATCCACGAGCTGGATGGTTTGAGCTTGGATAGGTTAGATATTGACTGCAGTCGTTACACGCCCGCCCCTGAGCTTTTGAAAGTGGAAGCAGAGGAAATCCCTGTGACTGAAGTTTTGGTCAGTCATTTACTTAAGAGCAATTGTTTGGTGACAGGTCAGCCCGATTGGGCATCGGTGCAAATTAGCTATTCTGGGCGGGCCATTAATCAAGAAGGTTTGCTGCAATACTTAGTCAGCTATCGCAATCACAATGAGTTTCATGAACAGTGCATTGAGCGTATTTTTATGGATATTTGGAGACGTTGTAAACCAACTAAGCTCGCAGTCTATGCGCGTTATACAAGGCGTGGTGGGCTGGATATTAATCCCTACCGCACAAGTCATCCAGCAGCTTTGCCCGCCAATATTCGGACAGCTAGACAATAAGAAACTTAAGCGATGAGTTCGCTCACGCCATACAGTGTCGCTAATTGCGTGAGCCTAGCAGGCGCATGGTGAATGACCAATTTGGCATTTTCTATCATTGCGCTGCGCCGTAAATCAAGCAAGAGTGCGAGTGCAGAGGAGTCAAAAGCTTCTAATTGAGAAGCATCAATTTGCCAATCAG
>JANPAY010000262.1:0-2111 GCA_031430155.1 Comamonadaceae bacterium | reverse complement strand
AGTAACGGGCAAAGGCCCAATGGTTGGGAACAATGTCTCCCACGCCAACAACAAAACCAAACGCCGTTTTCTCCCGAATCTGCAATATCGCCGTTTCTGGATTGAAAGCGAAAACCGCTGGATTCGTCTGCGTATCAGCAGCGCCGCACTGCGTTTGATCGACAAAAATGGTATTGATTCAGTGCTCGCAGATATGCGCGCTCGCGGTCAGCTGTAATTTTTTAAGGAATACGAATCATGGCAAAAGGCGCACGCGAAAAAATCAAACTCGAATCCACTGCTGGAACGGGTCATTTTTACACCACCACCAAAAACAAGAAAACGATGCCTGAGAAAATGCTCATCAGCAAATTCGATCCAAAGGCACGTAAACACGTGGAATACAAAGAGATCAAGCTGAAGTAATTCGGTTTCCTCTAATAAAAAACCGCTCCTTGTGAGCGGTTTTTTTATGTCAATTCCAAATTCTTATTCTGGATCGATTTTCGCGTCTTTCACAACCTTCGTCCATTTCACGGTCTCAGCTTTAATCAAAGCCGCAAATTGCTCAGGCGTTCCGCCGCCTAGCTCATTACCTTGCGACAGGAGTTTGTCTTTCACTTCAGGCATCAAGAGCGCTTTATTAGCGGCTTCGTTCAACTGCTTAACCAAAGCGGGCGACATGCCTTTAGGACCAATCAAACCTTGCCAATTTTGCACTTCAACAGCAAAACCAAGCTCAGTCATGGTAGGGACATTCGGCAATAGTGGTGATCGTTTGGCGCTGGTAATAGCAAGCGCACGAAGCTTTCCTGCCTCCAAATTCGGCATTGCAGAGTACATCTGCTCAAACATCATGTTGACCTGTCCGCCGAGCAAATCAGTTGTCGCCGTAGAACCACTTTTGTATGGCGCGTGAATCATGTCGATCTTAGCTGTGCTCTCGAACAGTGCACCACTCAAATGATGTGAGCCTCCGATACCACCCGATGCATAAGAAAGCTTACCTGGAGTAGCTTTAGCAGCAGCAACGATATCTTTGACAGATTTATAAGGTGAATCCGCTCTCACCATCAAAATCAACGGTCCCTTTTCAATCAACATAATGGGAGTTGCATCAGTCGGCACGTAAGGCAGCGATTTAAAAAGCGCCTGATTAACCGATAAAGGTGCAAAGTTGCCCATGCCAATCACGTAGCCATCTGGGTTGCCCTTCACAATTGCCGCCGTGCCAATATTGGCGCCTGCACCAGGCTTGTTGTCGATGATGATCGTGGCGCCCATCACCTGACCCATCGCTTTGGCCATTTGGCGCGAACGAGAGTCGGCGTTGCCGCCTGCCGCATATCCCACAACCCAAGTAATAGGTTTGCTTGGATATTTATCCTGTGCAAAAGTCAACATGCCTGCTGGCAATAACGCTGCACTGGATACGGCTTGAATCAGTTGTCTACGTTTCATCTCTGGCTCCTAAAAATTAATAAAGCATTGTCACTCACCTTATTATCCTAGCTGTTTAGCCTTCCTCGCAACCTGCGCCACTCAAAGTCAATCATGCCGTCATCCCTAAACTCTTCGCCCTGCACCATTACCGCGCTGTCCGCATCCGATCTCTCCAAAGCCATACACAGCAGGGCTTACAGCTGCGTAGAGGTGATGCAGGTTTACTTAAAACGTATCGCAGATGTCAATCCCATCTACAACGCCATCATCAGCCTGAGGGGTGAAACTGAGCTTTTGACCGAAGCCAAAGCCCATGACGAACTTCTCGCTGCTGGCAAAAGCAAAGGCTGGCTGCACGGCGTTCCGCAGGCGATTAAGGATTTATCGCCAACGGCGGGCATCCCCACGGTTTACGGCTCACCGCTGATGACAAACATTATCCCCAGCGAAGACGCTTTGATGGTTCAGCGAATGAAGGCCGATGGCGCCATCATCATCGGCAAAACCAATGTTCCTGAGTTTGGCCTTGGCTCGCACAGTTTCAACACGGTATTCGGTGCCACTAAAAACGCTTTTGATGTGACGAAAACGGCTGGCGGTTCAAGCGGTGGCGCAGCCGTCGCGCTCGCGCAGCATTTACTGCCTGTTGCGGATGGCTCAGACTTTATGGGCAGCCTTCGCAATCCTGC
>JANPAY010000261.1:0-5272 GCA_031430155.1 Comamonadaceae bacterium | reverse complement strand
CCAAGCCCATCGACCTTTCATCGGCTGATGGATAATGTGCATATTAATAATGCATCCAGTTTAGTTACACTTAAAAATATCGGTTTAGGTGCAGCTACAGGACAGTTGAGATTTACAACAAGCCTAGATACTGAAAATCATATTGTTAATCCAGAAGATGCGTCTGCTCACCATACAACCACCATCCAAATCATGCCGCTTGATGAAGCATTAGAAGGCGAAGGGTTAAAACCTGCCATGATCAAAATGGATGTGGAAGGATTTGAAACTGAAGTTATAAAAGGTGGTGAAAAAGTATTCTCATGCAGCGAGCTCGAAGCTGTATTAGTGGAGCTCAACGGATCTGGGCTTCGCTACGGGTTTAATGAACAAGCGATACGAGAAATATTCTTAGCCTGGGGATTTCATCCTTGTTGCTATGCCCCCTATTCACGCGCGCTACAAGTCCTCGATGTCTCTTTAATTTCAAATAGTGGCAACACTCTCTATGTGAAAAATATTGAAAAGACACGCCAGCGATTATTAGCATCACCCCCATTCAAAGTCTTGGGGCAGGCCATTTAGCGCCATTCCATGAAAATCGTTATCTGGCAAAGCGTTCTGACTGAACACCAAGTACATACTTTGCGCGCACTGCAAACGCATTGCGAAGAGCCAATTGAATTTGTCATAGGCACACAAAATTTGGCTGTGCGAGAAAAGCAGGGGTGGACTTCGAGCGACTTTACTGGGCTTTCCATCCACGAGTTGCCGCATAAAAATTGGTGGAAGGCTGTCCGCACGATTTTGCATTTACATCCTGATGCCATCCATCTCTTTGGTGGACTTTGGGCAGATAGACGAATGTTTTTTGCTCTGCTTAAAGCGCAAACGCTTGGCATAAAAACGGGGCTCATTACTGAGCCGTATGCCGATGCATCTGTCAGCTACTTCGGCGAGCATCCTAGTTTGAATGATCGGCTGAAGACGTACTTGAGGCCTATCGCTTATCGCCTAGGGGGTTGGCTAATTACTAGGTCGCCATCGTTTGTATTCGCCATTTCTGGCAAAGCAATCGATCAATTTGAAAAAATAGGATTCAAGGCTAATCACATTTTCCCCTTTGGTTATTTTGTCCCCCAAGCTATAGGGCAGCTGAAGCCCCAAGTGGAATCAGCCTATACCGCCAGGGCGCTGCGTTTAATATTTGTAGGGAGTCTGATTAGCCGAAAAGGGTTAGCTGTTTTGGTGGAGGCCATCGTCAAACTAAATAGACAAGGGCTAATCGCCACGCTGGATTTATATGGCTCTGGGGATCCATCTGCATTTGTGAGTCAATCAGAGCATGTTCGATTTAAAGGACTCATTCCGTTTGGCAAGGTGCAGCCCATCATTGCGGCTTACGATATTTTGATCTTGCCAAGTCTGCACGATGGCTGGGGAGTTGTAGTGAATGAGGCGCTGTTGCAAGGTGTTCCAGTGATCACTAGCGATGCGGTAGGGGCTAGCACCTTAATTGAGGTGTCTGGCGCTGGTGCTATTTTTACAAGCGGTGATAGCAGCCAGTTGGCTGGCATTCTGAGCACGGCGGCACACAATCCATCCACTTTAAAGCAATGGCAAGAAGCTGCGTTTAACTTTAAGCACACTTTACAACCTGAAGTTGCAGGTAGCTATATGCATGAATGCCTTCAGTATGCCATTGGCGATAAATCTAATCACCCAGTCGCCCCTTGGTACCTTGCTCATTGATATGAAGCAGCTCCACATTGTTCAAGATATCTCAGTTAAATCTGGTGGCCTTGGACTTGCTGCGCTTCGTTATGCGCAGGCGCTATCGCGCCAAGGAGTCTGCGTCACTCTATTTGTAGTTAATCGCTACGATGATGAGCTTGAGTTTGAAGTTGCTAAAAATCAATTTGAGCTAATCAGCGGCAAAAATAGCATCCTAGCCCTTCAAAAATGTATCCGCACGGGTCAGTTTGATGTGGTGCATCTTCATGGGCTATGGTCTCCCATCTTGGCGTGGGGTGGCTTACTGGCACGCATGAAAAGAATTGCCCTTTTTATCTCGCCGCACGGTTGCCTTGAACCTTGGGCACTCAAGCACAAACAGTTTAAAAAACAGTTGGCACTGATGATCTACCAGCGAAGGATTCTTAGAGGCGCATCGCTGCTTGTTGCTACGGCTAAGCAAGAAACTGAAAGTATTCGTAGCGCAGGATTTCATCAGCATGTAGCTGAAATTCCGAATGGTGTAGAAAAGATCGCTGACAGTTATCAATCTAGCCATAAGCCAACACATACGATTCTTTTTTTATCCCGTGTGCATCCTCAAAAGGGACTGGGAGACTTAGTAACCGCTTGGGCACGTATCAAGCAAGCTGGTTGGCGCGTGGTCATTGCTGGACCCAGCGAAGAAAGTTATCAAGCCGAAATTAAACGCATGACTGAAGACTTAGGTGTTGACTCAGACTTTGAATTTTTAGGACTGGTCACTGGAGATGCAAAGGAGCGTTGTTTTGCAAATGCTGATATTTTTGTACTGCCCACTTATTCTGAAAATTTTGGTATTGCGATTGCAGAGGCGTTAGCTCGAGGTCTTCCCGTTATCACCACGACAGGCTCGCCATGGCAAGATTTGATAACACATGAGTGCGGTTGGTGGATAGAACCTAATCCAGACGCGCTAGCGAACGCCCTGTCATCTGCCATGGGGCTGCCAAAAGAGACTTTGATGCAGATGGGCGAACGTGGGCGACAATTGGTGACATCTCAATATTCATGGGACACAATTGGTAAAAATGCGAAGCAAGCCAGCGAGTGGATACTTGAACCCACCTCAACTCGCCCTGCATACATATATTAGTTAGCTACAAGGAATCGTTCATGCAAGGTAAGTTACTCATCACGGGCGGCACAGGCTCTTTTGGACATGCTGTACTTAAACGTTTTTTAAATTCCGATCTTGCCGAGATTCGCATCTTCAGTCGCGATGAAAAAAAGCAAGATGACATGCGCAAGCGTTTTGCCTCTAGCACTGGTAGTGAAAAACTTAAGTTTTATATTGGTGACGTGCGCGATGCGCAATCAGTCTTAGGTGCGATGCGCGGTGTGGACTACGTGTTCCATGCGGCGGCACTCAAGCAAGTGCCGTCATGCGAATTTCACCCGCTGGAAGCTGTAAAGACCAATGTTTTGGGAACTGAAAATGTGTTGGAAGCAGCTATCCAGTGCGACGTGCAGCGTGTGGTTTGTTTAAGCACCGACAAAGCCGTTTACCCGATTAACGCCATGGGTATCTCCAAAGCGATGATGGAGAAGGTGGCCGTGGCGAAGTCTCGAAGCAGCACGGGCACGGTGATTTGCGCTACGCGCTATGGCAATGTGATGGCATCACGCGGCTCAGTGATCCCACTGTTTGCCGCACAAATGGAGCGAGGCGACCCCATCACGATCACCGATCCGCAAATGACGCGTTTTATGATGACGCTGGATGATGCCGTGGATTTAGTCTTATATGCTTTTACGCATGGCAAGTCTGGTGAGATTTTTGTGCAAAAAGCCCCAGCGGCCACGATTGAAACCTTGGCGAAGGCTTTAAAAGTTTTTCTCAATAAACCCTCACACCCGATCCACATTATGGGCACCCGCCACGGCGAAAAGTTGTACGAGACGCTGCTCAGTCGTGAAGAAATTGCCTCGGCCTAAGTTCTTGGTGAGTACTTTTGAGTGCCACCAGATCTGCGTGATTTGAACTACGGTAAATACGTGGAACAAGGCGAATCGCGTATTTCTGAAGCCGTCGATTACCACTCGCACAATACAGTTCAGTTGGACGTTAACGGAATGGTGGAATTGCTTCAAAAGCTAGGCAACTTGCAAGGCGACGAGTAAGCGATGAGCAAAAAATGACAAATTCTGTGCGCCGCGTTTTAATTACTGGCTCAAACGGCTTCATAGGCAAGTCGCTGTGTTTACGGCTGTCTGAATTATCTGCATTTGACGTACTTCGTTTCACGCGCACAGACGATCTTGATACCCTTGCGAAGCTTGTAGCGAAAGCCGATGTGGTCGTTCATTTGGCGGGGGTGAATCGCCCCATCAGCACAGCTGAATTTCAAACAGGTAATGTCGCTTTAACATCTGCACTGTGCAAACAAGTGGCTACGGAGCAACGCATCAGCGGCCATATCATTCCAATTATTTTTGCATCAAGCACGCAAGCTGAACTTACCAACCCGTACGGCGCGAGTAAGCGGCAAGCAGAAGAGGTTCTTCTAGCGCATCACAAAGATACAGGCCTGCCTATTTGCATTTATCGTTTGCCTGGCGTGTTTGGAAAATGGTGCACGCCCAATTACAACTCGGTTGTTGCAACGTTTTGCTACAACACTGCGCATGACTTGCCACTAGCGATTCATGCCCCGAGTAAACAGTTGGATTTAGTTTATATCGATGATGTCGTAAGCAGCATCATTGCCTCTTTAGCAGACAACAGCCCCCAGAAGCTTGCCGTTGTCACACCTTGCTATGAAGTGACGTTAGAAGATTTGGCAACCACGATTCAATCGTTTAAGGATAGTCGTCAGTCAGGAATTACCGCTCGCGTTGGAGTAGGCTTGATGCGAGCGCTACATGCCACGTATTTGAGCTATTTAAGCCCTTCGCAATTTTCCTACCCGCTTCACAAAAACGTTGATGAGCGTGGGGAGTTTGTGGAAATGCTCAAAACGGAAGACTCTGGACAGTTTTCGTATTTCACTGCGCACCCGGGCATCACGCGCGGTGGTCATTACCATCACACCAAAACTGAAAAATTTTTAGTGCTGCGCGGAACTGCCCATTTTGGATTTCGCCACATGGTGACGGATGAGCGGTTTGAATTGACCACGCACGGTGGTAGCCCACAGGTTGTGGAGACCATCCCAGGTTGGACGCATGACATCACCAATATTGGCACAGACGAGCTTGTCGTGATGCTTTGGGCCAATGAAATTTATGACCGAGCAAAACCTGACACTATTCACTGCAAGGTATGACATGAAAAAACTAAAAGTATTGACAGTTGTTGGCACACGACCAGAGATCATTCGGCTATCACGTGTGCTAGCCAAGCTAGATGAACATTGCGAGCATATTCTTGTTCACACGGGACAGAACTATGACTATGAGCTGAATCAAATATTTTTTGATGATTTAGGCATCCGTAAACCTGATTATTTTTTAAATGCAGCGGGTGATGGCAAAACTGCAACCACAGCGGCACAAACCATTGGCAACATCATCGCAT
>JANPAY010000260.1:0-1762 GCA_031430155.1 Comamonadaceae bacterium | reverse complement strand
CTCACCCCGTAAACCCATGCGGACACGCGGCGCGTCTTTGTACAAGCCGCTGCTAGCACAGGATCAATCGGGCATGGCGCAAAACGATTGCGCCACTGCATGTAACCACTAATTGCGAGCATCACGGCGCAAAAGCCGAATACAAACTCTTTGTACTCGCTAAGCACCACCAAGCTAGGCACAGTTGCCACAAGCCCTGCCAATGCTGCACCTGCCCCAAGCGACACTAGCAAGGCGGGCAGAGCACAGCAGACCAGCGTTCCTGTGCTGGTAAACAACGAAAACCACGCGGTTAAATAGTTTTTTTGAAGGTTCATTTCTTGCCTTTCAAACTCGCCTTAATCTCCGCCACCGACTGCTGACTCGCCTCCGTCTTCACCACGTCATAGCCCGCTTCGGTAATCTCAAAGGCGATCAATTTGTTATCAAGCGTCATGCCATCTTTGGCTTCAACCGCAACGACTTTGTTTTTTAAATCTACAAAAACGGCCTTGGTTGCAGGCATCTTGGATAAACGCTTTTCAATACCTTGCGCGCAAAATGCGCACACCATCCCGTTGACCGTGATCTTGGTAGATTTCATCACCTCGTTGGCTGCAAAGCTATAGATAGAAAGGCTTGCGAGCACAATGCCAGCGACTAAATTTTGAATGAAACGATGGTTCATGATAGAACTCCTTAAAAAATAAACATGAAATTGAGACGGGCTTGTTTCTCAGTAGAAACGCCTGCCTCGACAAAATAACGGTTGTGAATCAGGCGCAACATGGGCGTAATTTCGGTTTTATCCGACAAGCCCCTCATGCGACGCGCCTCCACAATGAACCACGGCTGCACCTCGTCGTAGTCCACGTTAAAAAACGAAAACCCTGCACGACCCGAGATGTAATCGTGGTTGATATTGGCTGTGCTACCCGTTGGACTGCCCGTGATGCCACCCGTCGTTCGGTACGCCCTCGCCTGCACTGCCACATACACACGCGTCGTCTCGTAGTCCACCTGCAGGCCAGGACTAATCAACGTTTTACTGCCAGCGAACTCGCTACCTGTCGCCGTGCTGAGTCCACCGAGCAGCCAGACGTTTGCCTGCGCTTCGGGCATGTTCCATCGTTTGGCAAGGCGCGTGTAGGTCAGGCCTGTGGCATGCAGCGTGGTGAGCTTGTTGTCGGAGCGCATGTACACCGCCTCCGTGCCGATGGCATCTTTGCTGGTGAGTGCGTAGTTGACAAAAGATTCACGCCAATTGGCTCCGAAGTCGCCCATCGACATATAGCTCTCTTTGAAACCCATTGGTCCCGCAAGTGCAGGCAACGCAGAAGTCGTGCAGGCCAACACGATTAACCATACTTTCAAATATTTCATTTTCTCTCTCCAAATAGCGCAAGCCGATGGCGTGCAGGAATCCGCAAAAACAAGCGGGCGAACTAAGGCTAGGGAGATTAAAGAATAGGTGGCTTAAAGCCTGCGCTTACGTCAGCGCTTTGGAACGATACGACAAGCGCGGTGAGGAGGTTTGCTTGTTTTGGAAGCCCCGACACGCTCATCACAAAAGGTATTAAAGCTGCAACTGGACACGCCGCTTGGCACATGGCCTGCGAGCTACAGCAGTCTTGGCTTGCAGCCTGCCTAGGCTGAGAAGCCTCGTGGCACGGCTCTTGCGGGCTAGTTGCCATTTGCATTTGCATGCTTGGCGGGCGGTGCGAGAAGGGCGCGGGCCATCGTCAGAAAGCGGCGGCGATCATCGGCTGGCATCAGACCGATA
>JANPAY010000259.1:0-1895 GCA_031430155.1 Comamonadaceae bacterium | reverse complement strand
TCGCCATGCGTTACAAACACCTGCTTTGGCGGGGCTTCAAAGTGTTTGAGCCAATCCAAAAGCTCATTGCTATCGGCGTGTGCTGACAGCGCGTGAATGGTTTCAATTTCTGCGTGCACTTCGGTCTGCTTGCCAAAAATTTTGACGAATTTTTGCCCATCTTGGAGTGACCTACCGCGCGTACCTTCTGCTTGAAAGCCCGCCAGCACAACCGTGTTGCGCCTATCTGGCAAATACTGCATCAAGTGGTGCAAGATGCGCCCACCTGTCGCCATACCGCTAGCCGACAAAATCACCATCGGCCCGTGGTAGCTGGCGATAGCTTTGGACTCATCCACCGACGCGGTATAGGTGGCCACGTGACCCATCGCCTTGCACTCTGCCACGCTCAAGCGGTGATCGTGCGGATAGCGGTGGATCATCTCGCTGGCCTCAATCGCCATGGGGCTATCTAGGTAAATGGGCAAGTTAGGAATGCGGTGCGCCGCCTTGAGTTTGGCCAAGATATAGAGCAAGCTTTGCGCACGCCCCACCGCGAAGCTTGGGATGATGATCTTGCCGCCGCGCTTGGCTGTACGCGTGATGATGTCGGCAAGGCGCTCTTCGGTATCCGCGCTATCGTGAACACGGTTGCCATACGTTGACTCGATTAGCAAATAGTCGGCGGCTGGCACAGGCGCAGGCGGCCACATGACGGGGTCATTCGGACGCCCTAAATCACCCGAGAAGACGATGGTTTTGCCATCCGCTTGAATATCTACTGTTGCCGCGCCTAAGATATGTCCCGCATGACGAAAGATGGCTTTCGTGCCTTTGCCTAGATCAAATGGCTCTTTGAATTCGTGCACAACAAATTGTTTCATCACTTTTTGCACATCATCCACCGTATAGAGAGGCAGCGCAGGCTCGTGTTTGGAGGTTTTGTGTTTGTTATGAAACTCCGCATCTTTTTCTTGAATGTGCGCACTGTCCAGCAACAAGATACGGCACAAATCACGCGTGGCTTGGCTGCAATGAATGTGACCTTTAAACCCGAGCTTGGCCAAGAGCGGTAAATAGCCCGAGTGGTCAAGGTGCGCATGAGTCAAGATGAGTGCATCAACGCTAGCAGGATCAATCGGGAAGGGCGCCCAGTTACGCAGACGAAGTACCTTTAAACCTTGAAACAAACCGCAATCAACCATCAAGCGCTGTGCCGAGGTCTCCAGCAAATACTTAGAACCTGTGACGGTGCCAGCAGCGCCTAAAAAAGTTAATTTCATGCAGCATCCTTTGTGTGGTGATGCTTTCATCATCGGTTAAATCTGGACGCTTGTAAACGTATAAATAACTCACATCTCCGTCTGTACATCAGGAATTCGCGTAAACGCAATGCGCATCGGAGCTCGGTCTAATGCGCCGTGCGACGCGGCGTAATAGAGGGTGTTTTTGCCAAACTGCGCGTTCAGCGCGTCCATGCTGCGCAAGAGTTCTGCATGCGGTTTGCGGCCTGGGGGCGCTGGCGAATCAAATAAGGATGGCGTGTGCTGCGCTTCGGGCACGAGGCCAAAGAACACCATGCCCACTGACAGCGGTTTCGCAAGTTCCAATAAATGACTGGCCAAGACGCGCTGCCACAGCGCATCCAGCGTGTGCAAAAAAAAGGCGGTATCTTGTGTTTCACTAAACCTTGCATCGTGACTGCAGCCCAATCGGGGCGAAGCCTGCAGGGCATCTTCTGGGCGCTTCATGCAGCGCACATGCACGCTCATGGCGGTGGCGTAAAAGCCTTGCTTACGCAGTCGCATGGCTGCTTTTTGCGTGAGCCTTGTCAGCACCTGATACGCGCCATCGCTTGACCGCAAATCGGGCGGTAGCACGTGTGAGTGCCCCAGCGACTGCGTCTGGGTTTTGCG
>JANPAY010000258.1:0-3018 GCA_031430155.1 Comamonadaceae bacterium | reverse complement strand
GACCTTGGAGAACTCTAAAACTAAGAGCTTGCCACCAGGTTTGAGCACGCGCAGCATCTCTTTGAGTGCCGCATCTTTGTGCGTCATATTGCGCAAGCCAAACGCCACGCTCACGATGTCGAAAAAGGCATCGGCAAAGGGTAGCTTTTCCGCGTCGCACACGGTGGTGGGCAAAATCACGCCAGCGTTTAGTAAACGGTCGCGCCCCGTGCGCAGCATGGCTTCGTTAATGTCAGTGTGGACGACTTGGCCTAGTCCTGTTGCCGCCCCGACATCCTTGGCAAAGCCCAGCGCCAAATCGCCCGTACCGCCTGCAATGTCCAGCACGCGCATGCCTGGCTTGGCATTTGCCACCATAAAGGTGTAACGCTTCCAGACACGATGCAATCCCATCGACATGAGGTCATTCATCACATCGTATTTGCTAGCCACAGAGTCAAACACGCCCCGTACTTTGGAAGCTTTTTCGGATTCGTTAACGGTGTTAAATCCAAAATGGGTTTTGGTTTCGATTTCTGCTTTGCTCTTAGCCACAGCCACCACCTTTAGATTCCTTGATCATCACATCGTCTCTGTTTGCTCCCGCAGCAGTAAGCCTAGATTCGTATTGCTTCCACAAATCTGCTTCCTTATCACCCAAGAAATACAAGTAATCCCAAGAAAAAATGCCCGTGTCGTGCCCATCCGAAAACGTGGGTTTGACCGCGTAATTGCCCACGGCTTCCAGCTCTAGCAACTTAGTGAGTCGTTTGCCTGTTTGCAAAATTTCCTGTCCAGGGCCATGGCCTTGCACTTCGGCAGAAGGGCTGTACACACGCATCAGCTCAAAAGGAATACGAAATGTTTTGCCATCAGAGAAGGCAACCTCTAGGCAGCGCGAAGCTTGGTGCGCCGTAATGTTTTCGGGCGCGGGAGTGGTTTTGGTGAGGCCAGCCATATAGTTGTATGTCTCTTACTTAGACTTCGTAATCCACCAACATGCGGTTCAGCCGCACTTCGGCAATAAACGGCATTAAGGCTTTGTGATCGGGGTGTGCTTGATAGCCAGCCAAGGCTTCTTTGCTTTCAAACTCGGTGTAGAGCAACACGTCGTAGCTGGCATCTGTCTTAGAAAAATCAATGCCCGTCTCTAATTTGAGCATTCCCGGAATCTTGCCGCGCAGCCCTGCAAACATCTCTTGCATGAGCTTGGCGTTGGTGGCTTTGTCGTTGCCGTTGGCGTGGTCTTTCAGTGTCCAAGCGACGATGTGCTTAATCATGTTATGTTCCTTTGTATGAAGTTCAATTTCCCAAAACCTCAACTGTAACGCCTCCCATGAAAACTCCCACCGACCGAATTGATGATCTCGAGTTAAAAATCAGTTTTTTGGACGACGCACTCGAAAAGTTAGACCAAGTCGTGATTCGTCAACAAACGCAAATCGACGCGCTGATTGGCGAAATCGTGACGCTGAAGTCTTCCAGTACGGATGGCGGTTTGGCTGCACCGCGTAATCTGCGCGATGACTTGCCGCCACATTTTTAATCACTGTATTTGGGCTACCCCAACTTAGCAATCTGCTCAGTCAACTTAGCCACCGCATCGCCAAACTCTGCAATCCGCTTGCGCTCTTGCTCAATCACCGCTGGCGGTGCTTTGGCGACAAATGCTTCGTTGCTGAGTTTGCCATTGGCGCGGGCGATTTCGCCCTCTAGTCTGGCAATCTCTTTCGATAGCCGCGCCTTCTCAGCATCTACGTCCACTTCCATATAGAGACTCATGCGTGCGTCGCCGTTCACAGCCACTGGAGATGCCCCGCAAGCCTTACTCCACAAGGCTTCCGACGGGTGCTGTGTGATGGCGGAGAGCTTTGCCAGCGATTGCAGCACAGGAGCAATGCTTGCGATAAACGCATCGTCACCCAGCGTGTGCAATGGCAGGCGCGTGGCAGGCGAGACGTTCATTTCGCCGCGCAAAGCTCTACACGAATCGACCAGCGCTTTGAGGCGCGTGACATGCGCTTCGGCGGCTTCGTCGATGCGCTCAGGTTGGCAAACGGGATACGTCGAAATCATGATGGATTCACCCGCGCGACCAGCCACGACGCTGACCTTTTGCCACAGCTCTTCGGTGATAAACGGAATGATCGGGTGCGCCAAACGCAGAATGGTTTCCAGCACGCGGATGAGGGTGCGGCGTGTGGCGCGCTGCTCGGCCAGACCCGCTAGTGGGTCTTTCGAGTCTTTGCCCGTTTGAATTTGCACCTTGGCGATTTCCAAGTACCAATCGCAAAACTCGTTCCATACAAAATCGTAAATCGTGTTGGCAACGTTATCAAGGCGATAGTCCGCAAAGCCTTGCTGTACATTGCTTTCAGCACGTTGTAGGGCCGACACGATCCAGCGGTCGGCTTGACTGAACTTCAAATAGCCGTGCGCAGAACCGCCAACAGCACACTCTTCTTTTGTATGTTCCTTGAGGCCGCAATCCTGCCCCTCGCAGTTCATCAGCACAAAGCGAGTGGCGTTCCACAACTTGTTACAGAAGTTGCGATAACCCTCGCAGCGCTTGCTATCGAAGTTGATGTTGCGTCCCAGCGAGGCCAGCGCCGCAAACGTAAATCGCAGTGCGTCGGCGCCGTAACCTGGGATACCGTCGGGGAATTCCTTTGCCGTGTCCTTGCGCACGCGCGGCGCAGTCTCGGGTTTGCGCAGACCTGTGGCGCGTTTGTCCAGCAGCGGCTCAAGTGCGATGCCGTCAATCAAGTCCACAGGGTCGAGCACATTGCCTTCCGACTTACTCATCTTGCGACCTTGTGAGTCGCGCACGAGGCCGTGGATGTACACGTCCTTAAACGGCACGATGCCGTGCGGCTGCTCGGATGTAGCGGTGAAGTGCGTCGTCATCATGATCATCCGCGCGACCCAAAAGAAGATGATGTCGTAGCCCGTCACCAGCACGGTGGAGGGCAGATACAAACTCAAATCTTCCGTTTTTTCAGGCCAACCAAGGCTTGAGAACGGCACGAGCGCCGACGA
>JANPAY010000257.1:0-10483 GCA_031430155.1 Comamonadaceae bacterium | reverse complement strand
AGCGGAACTCCGACTCCGACTCCAACTCCAACTCCAACTCCAACTCCAACTCCAACTCCAACTCCAACTCCAACTCCAACTCCAACTCCAACTCCGTCGGGTTGCGGTGGTAGCCACGGTGGCGGTAGTCATGGTGGTGGCGGACGTGGCGGACGTGGCGGACGTGGCGGACGTGGCGGACGTGGCGGACGTGGCGGTAGCCACGGTGGTGGTGGTTGTCACGACTAATACTAGCTCTTGGTGTGTGATGTCACTTGCTTAGTTGACCTCACCTCTCTCCACTGCTAGTGGTTCATCAATGGGATTCTGAGTTCGCTCAGAGTCCCATTTTTGCTAGTTCAAAGGTTTTTGATTGATGCGTTTATTTCGTACAGAGGCACAGGCTGCTCATCTCCCGCGTTTGCATGGGGAGATTGTGGTGCGTGGAAGCTGGGTTGTATGGACCTTAACGCTTGGCATTATGGCCTGTATGGCAGGAATTTTGGCTATTGTCTTCTTTGCTGAATACACGCGCCGTGTCACCGTGTCTGGCTATCTCATCCCTGTGGGCGGTGTTGTTCGAATCTATAGTCCACAAGCTGGGCGAGCTGTGCAAGTTCATGTGTCCGAGGGGGACGTTGTCGTAGCGGGGCAAGCCTTAGCGACTGTTGTCGATGAGCGTCCAGACGCGACGGGCGGTGATGCCAGGGCAAAAAGTGCGCAGCAAATCCAAGAACGGAAGAATAATTTAGAAAATGTTATTACGCAGCAGGGGCAATTGTTCACCCAAACTAGTCGTGGATTAAACCTTCGTATTGCCGCTTTGTATCAAGAAATGGCGCAGCTTTTGGAAGAGCAAAAGACGCAATCCAGTCGGGTAGGGTACGCTAAAAGTGCACTGAAACGAAACATAGAATTGGCCGCGCAAAATTACGTTTCTGATGCCGTTGTACAAGAAAAACAAGAGTTAGTGGCAGATCAAGAGTCCAAGCTCCAAGCACTACGGCGCACGCATGCGGGTCTCCGGCGTGAGCTGGAGACATTGCGTGCAGAGTTAGCCGAGTTACCCATGCGCAAACGTACACAGGTCGCTGAACTTGAACGCGGCATGACGCAAGCGCAGCAGGATTTAATTGAGCTTGAATCGAAAAAAGAAATTGTGATTACGAGTCCTCAGGCGGGCGTCATTTCTGGCTTGGCTGTGAAGCCAAGCCAGCTTGTGAGTATTGATAAATCGCTCATGATGCTGCTGCCTGAAAATAAAAAAGATCAGAGTAAAAGTGGTGAGCTAGAAGCACATCTTTTTGCTCAAAGTAAGGATGCCGGTTTTTTGAGCGCAGGGCAAACGGTCATGATCCGCTATGGTGCCTATCCATACCAAAAATTTGGGCAATATAACGCGCGAATTGTCGAGGTGTCCCGCACGCCATTCTCACCAAACGAGCTGCCATTCCCTATGGCTTCTAAAGCTATCCCTACTCCGACTGACGAGTCTGTTTATCGCATTCGAGCCGTTCTCGAAAGTCAGAGTGCCAGTGCTTATGGGGTTAAGCAAGTGCTGCAAAGTGGCATGCAATTAGAGGCGGATGTCATGCTGGATACGCGTACCGTTGCGCAGTGGATTTTAGAGCCGCTATATTCCCTGCGCGGCAGATACATTCGCTAAAGTCATATGAAGAAATCACTCATCTTTGGCGGCGCACCTGCTCTGCCCATGATTTATCAAACAGAGGCAGCTGAATGTGGACTTGCCTGCCTGGCGATGGTTGCAAGTAGCCACGGCTTGCAGTTTGATTTGTCAGGCATACGTGCCAAGCTATCGGTCTCTCTCAAGGGCATGAATATGGCTCAGCTGGTTGAGGGCGCGCAGCTGATTGATTTTGCTTCTCGTCCTGTTCGGTTAGAGCTGGAAGAGTTGAAGGATTTAAAGCTTCCCTGCATCTTGCATTGGGATATGAATCACTTTGTTGTCTTGCAAAAGGTGAGTAAACGCAAGTTAGTCATCCATGATCCTGCCAAGGGTATTAGAACGCTGGGTTTGGAGGAGTGTTCCAAGCATTTCACGGGCGTTGCGCTGGAGCTATCGCCCACGCCCGACTTTAAACCTCGCACTGAAAAGCAGCGTGTCAGTTTGAGCAACTTGTTTGGTCGTTTGGTGGGCGTTCGGCGCCAAATGATTCAAATTTTTATGATTTCGTTTGCGCTGCAGATTTGCGCGCTGCTAAGTCCTTTGTATATTCAATCGCTAGTTGATCACGCACTGATCTCTGGTGACAAGCATTTGATTGCGATTCTTTCGCTAGGATTTTTATTTTTGGCCATGCTGCAAGTCGGAATTGGTGCGCTGCGCAGTTGGGTCGTCCTGAAGCTGGGCACCGAGATGGGCGTGCAGTGGTCGGTGAACGTGTTCTCGCACATGATTCGCCTTCCACAATCGTTTTTTGAAAAACGACACTTAGGTGATTTAGTCTCAAGATTTGGCTCTATTGGCGCGATTCAGCGAACACTGACCAGCAGCTTTATTGAAGGCGTGATTGACAGTATTTTGGCGCTCCTGTCTTTGGCTCTAATGTGGCTTTACAGCGGAATTTTGTCGTCTATCGTGATAGCGTCCGTGTCGATTTATGGCTTACTGCGGCTCATGGCCTACGCGCCACTGCGCCAAGCGACGGAGGAGAGTATTTTGCTGGGAGCCAAGCAAAGTAGCACATTCATGGAGAGTTTGCGTGGGATTCAGGCGATTAAGCTCTTTGCTCGCGAATCTCAGAGGCAAATCCTTTGGCACAACCATCTGATTGATACAACTAATCGAACCATTAAAACGCAGCGCTTCATGATGGGCTACAACGTTGCAGGTGGGGTCTTATCAGGCATGGCCAACATTGCGGTCGTTTGGTTAGGGGCGGAGTTAATACTGAGCAGTAGCTTTTCGGTGGGTATGCTGATTGCCTTCTTTGCTTACCAGGCCGTTTTTACCCAGCGCATGATTGGCCTGATCGACAAGGGGATTGAACTCAAAATGTTGAGTCTTCAATCGGAGCGTTTAGCTGACATTGTGCTCACGCCCAAAGAGTCCATCACGAATGATGGCTTTGAAATTGCTTCCAACTCACAATTTCCATCTGGCAAGCTAAAGTTAGAGGCGGTTAGTTTTCGATACTCAGACCTAGACCCTTTTGTTCTAAAGGACTTATCAATCGAAATTCCTGAAGGTAAATCGGTTGCAATTGTGGGGCCTTCTGGTTGCGGTAAAACCACGCTAGCCAAGCTCATTTTGGGACTCCTCAGGCCGACCGAAGGCCATATTTGGAAAGGTGGCCTCGACACATCTAAAGTCTCGTTGACGGCTTGGCGAAGCCGCGTAAACGCTGTGATGCAAGATGATCAGTTGTTTGCTGGCTCCATCATTGATAACATTTGCTTTTTTGATGAAGCGCCAAACTATGACCGTGTCATACAGGTGGCTAAATTAGCCTGTGTTAACAAAGATATTGAGCGTATGAACATGGGATACAACACCTTGGTAGGTGACATGGGGACTGCGCTCTCGGGTGGGCAAAAGCAACGACTTTTGCTTGCCAGAGCTTTGTACCGTGAGCCAGAAATTGTGGTGCTAGACGAGGCAACGAGTCATCTCGATGTCAAACTAGAAAAAGCAATCAATAACGCCATTAATACGCTGACGATGACTCGGATTGTGATTGCGCATAGGCCTGAAACGATTGCGTCTTGTGATGTAGTCATCAATTTGGAAGACTACAACAAGGTTGATAGCATTGACGGTCTATGACCGATCTTGTCAATAGCCTCCTAGCCCCGCAAGACACCGCCTCTACTGATTCGGAGGCAATTGAGGGGCAATTTGTTTCTTATCCCGACTCGCCGTTCCAACTCTTTCAGCCGTACCCACCTGCAGGCGATCAGCCTGAAGCCATTGACAAGCTGGTGATGGGTTTGAATGATGGCGAAGCCTTCCAAACCTTGCTAGGTGTAACGGGTTCTGGCAAGACTTTCACGATGGCCAATGTAATTGCCCGCATGGGCAGGCCTACCCTGGTTTTTGCGCATAACAAAACCCTCGCAGCCCAGCTGTATAGCGAGTTCCGCGAGTTTTTCCCTAAGAACGCGGTCGAGTATTTCGTCAGCTACTACGACTACTACCAGCCCGAGGCTTACGTACCGCAGCGTGATATGTTTATCGAAAAAGACAGCGCCATTAACGAGCACATTGAGCAAATGAGGCTCTCATGTACTAAGAGCATATTGGAGCGGCGCGATGTAGTCATCGTGGCTTCGGTTTCCGCTATTTACGGCATTGGCGAGCCCGAAAGCTATCACCGCATGATCATGACGCTACGAGACGGCGACAAGATGAGTCAGCGTGACGTGATTGAGCGCTTGGTCAAGATGCAGTACTCGAGGAATGAGATTGAGTTTTCGCGTGGCACGTTCCGTGTGCGCGGTGATACGGTCGATGTGTTTCCTGCCGAGCACTCAGAGCTGGCGATTCGCATTGAGCTGTTTGACGACGAAGTCGAGACGCTGCAACTATTCGATCCTTTAACTGGCCGCATCAAGAGCCGTATTCCACGTTTTACGGTCTATCCCGCCAGCCATTACGTGACCCCGCGCGACCGCGTGGTGGCGGCTATTGAGACCATTAAAGAAGAGTTACGCGAGCGTGCCAAACAGCTGCTGGATATGGGCAAATTAGTCGAGCACCAACGTATCGAGCAGCGCACCAAGTTTGATTTAGAAATGCTCACCGAGGTCGGGCATTGCAAAGGCATCGAGAACTACACGCGGCACCTATCGGGCGCCGCGCCTGGCGATCCGCCCAGCACGCTCACCGATTACATGCCCAAAGATGCGCTGATGTTTATCGACGAGAGCCACGTGATGATGGGACAGATCAGTGCCATGTACAAAGGGGATCGCTCGCGCAAAACCACGCTGGTCGAATACGGCTTTAGGTTGCCGAGCGCCCTAGACAATCGCCCGCTCAAGTTTGAAGAGTTTGAAGCAAGGATGCGTCAAGTCATTTTTGTAAGCGCCACGCCAACCACCTACGAGACAGAACGCAGTGGTCAAATCGTCGAGCAAGTAGTGCGTCCTACGGGATTGATTGATCCGATGGTGGAAGTGCGTCCAGCCACCACACAGGTGGACGACGTGTTGTACGAGATTCGTGAACGCACCAAAAAAGCGGAGCGTATTTTGATTACGACGCTGACCAAACGCATGGCCGAACAGCTCACCGAATACTTATCGGATAACGGTGTGAAAGTTCGCTATTTGCACAGCGATATTGACACCGTGGAGCGCGTAGAAATTTTGCGCGACCTTCGGCTAGGCGCATTCGATGTGCTGGTGGGTATTAACCTCTTGCGCGAGGGTCTTGATATCCCAGAGGTTTCGTTGGTCGCAATTTTGGACGCGGATAAAGAAGGTTTTTTGCGCAGCGAGCGAAGCCTCATCCAAACCATTGGCCGTGCGGCGCGTAACGTGAACGGTCACGCTATTTTGTACGCCGACCGCATAACAGAATCCATGAAGAAAGCGATGGGCGAGACCGAGCGTAGGCGCAATAAACAAATCGCGCACAACCTAGAGATGGGTATCACCCCGCAAGGCATCAACAAAAAAGTTCGCGACATGATTGACGGTGTGATGAGCAGTAAAGCGGGTAAGGATGCCGCACGCGAAGCCGAACGCCGCGACATGTTGCGCGCCACAGGCGTGGAAGAATTCACAGAGAAAGACCTTGCTAAGCGCATCAAACAGCTAGAGAAGCAAATGTTTGATGCGGCAAAAAATTTAGAGTTTGAACAAGCGGCGCGGCTACGCGACCAACTCGTGCAGCTCAAAGAGCGGGCGTTTGGAGCAACACATGGCGATCCCATTTAGTCCTCATGAAGCATTAAAATTTAGTACGATTTCTAGCCTCTAATTTTCAGGAGAATTTTTAGCATGAGCGTTCCTATTATTAAAAACGACAACTTTTTGGACGCGCCTGCATGGGATGCGTTGTTAGCGTATTTCAAAGATACCGCTGCGTTTAGATACGGTTGGTATTCTGCGAAAGAGGTCTCCGAATTCACGCATTGGCATATCGATTTTTTAAATCGTTCTAGTGCCAATCAAGACAATTACGAACATGTGCTTTATGGCAATACTGCTTACAAAGTGATTGCTGATGTGTGGACAAAACTCAAGGCATTACATTTGCTGGGGCATTCGCATGTGTGCTGCTAATCCAAAGCACATACGTATGGTGTTGAGGGCGCGCCTCATACGGATAGCCAGATCGATGGTAATTTTACGACGATCATTTATGTGAACCCTGAGTGGAAGTCTGAGTGGGCGGGCGAAACCGTGTTTTTTAATCCCGCTGGAGAGCTAACACAGGCGATTTTGCCCAAACCCAATCGAATGATTACCTTTGATGGCACGCAGCTGCACGCCGCGAGGGCGCTGGCGCGAATTTGCCCAGCGCTACGCATCACTTTGATGTTTAAAACAAAAGCACCTAGCGCTGCCGTGTCAAAGTCATGAGCCAGTCCTATCCAGTATTAATTGATTGGCTCAAAAGCCGAGATGCTCATCACACGGAGTTTGGTGAAGGCTTTTTGCTGGATCATTTAGAGGGCATTTACAAAGTATTGTCTCAAGTGAAACAACCTAAAGCTGTTTGCCTTGCAGGCTTGTTTTATCCTATTTACGACGCAGCAGTTTTTGAGGATAAAAATCTAACATTTGGCGAGCGTGGTCTTGTGCAAGATTTGATTGGTCAAGATGCCGAGCACTTAGTCTGGTTATCTTGCAAATTGGATCGATCCCAAGCGCTGATGCGGTTTTGTGAAGAACCAGCGGTGGGTACTCTCCCGCTGCAGGATGGCACCCAGATGAGTGTTCAAGAGTCTGGACTGGGTGCAGCACTACCGCAATTATTGACGCTGGAGTGTGCAAATCTTCTAGAACGGCAAGTCCTGTGGCGCAACCAATGGCTGGTGCCACATGCCAAAATGTGTGGACTGTTAACCCCTGAGGGTGAGCGGTCAAGCCATGCTGCGGTAGAGGCTCAGATGGCCTACATGCTCAACCAAGCCAAGAAAGCACTGACATTAGAGCTGGTGGAAGGGATTAACTTCCAGCGCAAAGATATGGGTAGCTTGTATAGGTGGGGAGACAATTTGCGTGCGATGAAAGCCAAGCAAGCCCAAAGCATTATTCGCGCAAATGGGGCCGTGGAGCCCGAAGTCGATATCGGCCTTGTCAGTCACTACGCCAAGGCCAACGGGCTCAGTTTGTTGGCAGCTGCGCAGGTCATCATGGCGCGAGCAGATGCATTTCAAGCCAAGCTAATGACGACTGAAATGTTAAAAGACACCTTGATGGCAGATATTCAACGCGCTCAAAACTTTGAAGACATTGAACGCGTGCGGGCGGTACTTGACGAGAAGGCTTGAATTAAATGACCTAGCGTTTTAGTAGGTAATCTGTTAAACTTGAGTGAAATAGTCAACTACTCACTTTTTAGAGCACCATCGTTATGCGTCTTACTACCAAAGGTCGTTTTGCAGTCACTGCCATGATTGACATTGGCCTGCGCGTGGCGAACGGGCCGGTTACGTTGGCGGGTATAGCTGAACGTCAGCAGATTTCGCTGTCTTACCTGGAGCAGCTCTTTGCCAAATTACGCCGTAAATCCTTAGTTGAAGCGGTTCGCGGGCCTGGCGGCGGTTATACGCTATCGCGCAGCATGGACTTGATTTCTGTCGCCGACATCATCACATCTGTGGACGAGACTATTGATGCCACTAGCTGCGGCGGCAAGCAAGATTGCGGCGATGGTGGCGGCATGTGCATGACGCATGACCTGTGGGAGTCACTCAATCAGCACATGTTTAAGTTTTTGGATGGTATCACGCTCGATAAATTAGTAACCGAACAAATAGATAACGGTTGGTCGATCGATGGCAAAGGCACAGGCTTTAAAAAGAAAATAGTTGCTAAACCGATGACCTTGAAAGCGCCCAACTCAGTATTCAACATTGGCTCGTTTAGTAGCTTTGGTGGATCGAATAAATAAGTATTTTTAGAAATTTTTAATCATGAACAGCACTCCACACTTCCCCATCTACATGGACTACAGCGCCACAAATCCTTGTGATCCACGCGTGGTGGATGCCATGATTCCTTGGCTGCGTGAGCACTTTGGCAACCCCGCGTCGCGCTCCCACGCTTGGGGCTGGGAAGCCGAAGAAGCGGTTGAGGCCGCTCGCGGTCACGTTGCAGCGTTGATTGGCGCCGACGTGCGCGAAATCGTGTGGACCAGCGGTGCCACTGAATCGAACAACCTCGCCATCAAAGGCGCAGCGCAGTTTTACAAAACCAAGGGCAAGCATCTCATTACGGTGAAGACCGAGCACAAAGCCGTGCTGGACACGATGCGCGAGCTAGAGCGTCAAGGTTTTGAAGTGACTTATCTCGACGTTCAAGAGGACGGACTGCTCAATCTGGATGTGTTCAAAGCGGCGATTCGTCCCGACACCATTTTGGCGAGCGTCATGTTCGTCAACAACGAAATCGGTGTGATTCAAGATGTTACGGCGATTGGCAATATTTGCCGCGAGCGCGGCGTGATCTTCCATGTGGACGCAGCGCAAGCCACAGGCCGTGTGGATATTGACCTCACCACTTTGCCCGTCGATTTGATGAGCCTCACTTCGCACAAAACCTATGGCCCTAAAGGCATTGGCGCACTCTACGTTCGCCGCAAACCCCGCATCCGTATCGAGGCGCAAATGCACGGCGGTGGTCACGAGCGCGGCATGCGTTCGGGCACGCTCCCAACGCACCAATGCGTGGGCATGGGCGAGGCGTACCGCATTGCAAAGGCAGAGATGCATGAGGAAAACATACGCATCACGGCACTTAAAGATCGCTTGTTGAATGGTCTCAAAGACATCGAGCAAGTCTTCATCAACGGTCACGAAACACGACGCGTGCCGCATAACCTGAACATGAGTTTTAACTACGTCGAAGGCGAGTCGCTCATCATGGGCATCAAAGGACTGGCGGTCTCTAGCGGATCGGCTTGTACCAGTGCCAGCCTCGAGCCAAGCTATGTACTACGTGCATTAGGACGCAGTGACGAACTCGCGCACAGCAGCCTTCGCATGACAATTGGCCGCTGGACCACCGAAGAGGAAATGGATTTCGCGGTCAAAACGATTAAAGAAAACGTCGCGAAGTTGCGCGATCTCTCGCCGCTGTGGGAGATGTACCAAGACGGCATCGACATCTCCACGATTCAGTGGTCAGCGCATTAATTTTTAAAGGAGCACATCATGGCTTATTCAGACAAAGTCGTAGACCACTACGAAAACCCACGCAACGTCGGCAGCTTCGACAAGGGCGATGACTCGGTTGGCACGGGCATGGTCGGCGCACCTGCTTGCGGCGACGTGATGAAGCTTCAAATCAAGGTCAACCCCGTCACTGGCATCATCGAAGACGCACGCTTTAAAACCTACGGCTGCGGCTCGGCGATTGCGTCTAGCTCGCTGGTGACCGAATGGGTCAAGGGCAAGACACTGGATGAAGCGGCGGCGCTCAAGAACAGCCAAATCGCCGAAGAGCTGGCACTGCCACCCGTCAAGATTCACTGCTCCATCCTCGCGGAAGACGCGATCAAAGCGGCTGTGAATGACTACAAAGCCAAAATGGAATTAATTGGGGTCAGACCCTAATTTATCGTTCCTCAAAATTCAGGGTCAGACCCCAATTAATTATGTCCGTTACTCTCTCCGAAACCGCTGCCAAGCATGTCAACCGCTATCTCGCTAAACGCGCCAAAGGCCTTGGCGTGCGCCTTGGCGTTAAGACCACGGGCTGCTCGGGTCTGGCATACAAGCTTGAATACGTGGACGAGCAAATGCCAGAAGACGTGGTGTTTGAAGATCGCGGCATCAAGGTGCTGGTCGATCCCAAAAGCCTGCCGTATATCGAAGGCACGACGCTTGACTACACGCGTGAAGGTTTGAACGAGGGCTTCAAATTTATTAATCCGAACGAACGCGATCGCTGCGGCTGCGGTGAGTCCTTCCGTGTCTAATCTTGCCGATAACGACTTTGTTCTTTTTGGATTGGTCGAAAAATTTGCGCAAGATGCATCCAACCTAGACGCCAAATGGAAAGCGCTGCAACGCGAGGCGCACCCAGATAAATTTGCCGCGCAAGGAGCGACTGCTCAGCGCCTTGCCATGCAATGGAGCGTGCGGATTAACGAGGCATACCAGCGGCTTAAAGACCCACTTAAACGTGCTGCTTACTTGTGCGAGCTACGTGGCGTACCCATTAACGCCGAAAACAACACTGCCATGCCCGCCGCATTTTTGATGCAACAAATCGATTGGCGCGAACAGGCTGACGACGCGACCACTGACGCGCAAATCGAAGCGCTACTCACCGAAGTGTCCGCTCACAAGCAAAACCTGCT
>JANPAY010000256.1:0-3493 GCA_031430155.1 Comamonadaceae bacterium | reverse complement strand
GCATGGGATGGAGATCACTCTGCGAACAGCCTGACCATCCGCAAACGCTAGCGGCATCTAGGATGGCGTAGCCACGGGTTTTGAGTTGAACATCCAAATGGGCAAGATGTGTGAGTGGCGGAGAAATGTTGATCATTTTTTAAGCAAAGAAGAGTTATTTCAAAGGTGTGCGCTGCGCTAACGATAACTGGTAATCAGCAACCCCAGCGCGTTCGCGCTCTAAAAATCGCGCAATCGCTTTAGCAAATTGCGGATGCTGGATGTGGTGCATCGAGGTGGACGTGACGGGCAGCAAGGCACGCGCCATCTTGTGCTCGCCTTGTGCCCCGCCTTCAAAGCGGTGGTAGCCGTTGGCGATGCACCACTCTAGTGGTTGGTAGTAGCAAGCTTCGAAGTGTAGGCAATCGACTCTTGCAACCGCGCCCCAGTAGCGGCCATAGGCCACTTTACTAGCGAGAGCGTTGTTCGTGGTTTCTAAGTCTTGGATCGCAATCAGACTCGATGCAATGCGCTGCCCTTCTATTTCGCCAATGAAAAGCAGCCAGTTCTCAACCATATCGTCGGCCATGCTTTGAAAGAAGGCACGGCTGAGGTAGGGCGCGTTGCCATGCTCTAAATACGTTCGTTCGTAGCAAGTGTAGAAAAAATCCCAATCGGATGGCGTGATGTCTGCGCCCTGTGAATACCTAAACGTGATGCCAGCGCCAAGCTCTTTATCTAGAACTTTGCGGCGCTCTTGCTTGATCTTTTTGCGTTTTTCTTGCGTCAAGATTTTGAGGAAATCGTCGAAGTCAAAGTAGGGCGTGTCAGCACGATTGGTCCAATGAAATTGCGTGGTGTCGCGTGGCATCATGGATGCAGCGCTAGCGGCTTGATCCGCTTTTGATGTGAAGAGTAAATGCAAAGACGACACGCTTTCCTCCTCGCACAATGCCCTGCAAGCCAATACCAATGCGGCTTGCAGGGCATCATCGCGAGCAAGTAGTCGCGTGCCAGGTACAGGCGTAAACGGCACGGCAACCACGGCTTTAGGGTAATAATCGAGGCCATGCTGCGCGTAGGCATTCGCCCATGCGTGGTCAAAAACGTACTCGCCGTAGGAGTGAGTTTTTAGGTAGAGCGGGCAACCTGCGACCAAGGTCTCGCCGTCCCACAACGTGACGATGCGCAAATCCCACCCCGTCTCTATCGTTGCCGATCCGCTCGTTTGCATCGCACTCAAATACTCCCAGCGCATAAACGGTGTGGGTTCGGCTTGCATAGCTAGCAAGGCATTCCAAGCCGCGCGGTCTATTTCTGACCAGTTGGTGAGGACACGGGTGACATAATTGGCGGATGACTTCATCTGATTTAAAAATTGCAGTTGCCCAATTAAACCTGACTGTGGGCGATCTCAAAGGCAATGCTGAAAAAATCATTGCCGCATCCAAAGAGGCTTATGCACAAGGCGCACGTCTAGTGCTCACGCCAGAGCTGTCAATTTGCGGCTATCCGCCCGAAGATTTACTGCTTCGCGCCGCCTTCATCAAAGCCTGCGATGAGGCTGTAAGCCACGTCGCGCTTGGCCTAGCGCCGTATCAAGGCTTGCATGTGGTGGTCGGTCATCCGCAAGGGACGGACGTGCGAACCAAGAGTACGGCGATTCAAAAACGGACCAATCAAGCGACCGTTTTGTCGGGCGGCAAACGTGTCGCTACTTACGCGAAGCGAGAGTTGCCCAATTACCAAGTGTTTGATGAGCGACGTTATTTCACGGCAGGTGATGCTGCTTGCGTGATTGAAGTGGAGGGCACAAAAGTAGGCCTACTCATTTGCGAAGACGCATGGTTTGATGCGCCTTGCCAAGCCGCCAAGGCAGCAGGCGCCCAGGTGCTGGCGGTAATGAACGCCTCGCCATTCCATGTGGGCAAGCAAGCCGAGCGTATTGAGCGCATGCGTGACGGAGCGCTGCTGACGGGCTTACCGCTGATCTACGCGCACTGTGTGGGTGGGCAAGATGAAATCGTGTTTGATGGTGGCTCGTTTGCTTTGCATAGCGACGGCGCGGTTGCTGGACGTGCGAAGAGTTTTGCCGAAGACTTATGGTTGGTCGATTGGCAAGCTAAAACGCCTATTGCAAAGCAGGATGATCTCTCTGACTTGTGGCAAGCGCTGGTACTGGGCGTGCGCGATTACGTCAATAAAAATGGCTTCCCCAGCATCATTTTGGGCTTGTCTGGCGGCATTGACTCCGCGCTGGTGCTGGCAATCGCGGTGGATGCGCTTGGCGCGAGCCGTGTCCGCTGCGTGATGATGCCATCCCCGTACACAGCAGAAATTTCGTGGGTCGATGCGCGGGATATGGCAAAGCGCATGGGGGTGCGCTATGACGAAATGTCGATCGTCCCTGAGTTCGATGCCTTTAAAGCCTCGCTAAGCCATGAATTTAAAGGGCTTGCCGAGGATGCAACCGAGGAAAACATTCAAGCGCGGATTCGCGGCACGATGCTGATGGCGCTCTCCAACAAGTTTGGCTCGATTGTGTTGACCACGGGTAACAAGAGCGAGATGGCGACGGGTTATTGCACGCTTTATGGCGATATGGCGGGTGGCTTTGCGGTGATTAAAGACGTGGCGAAGACGACGGTGTTTAAGCTGGCCAACTGGCGCAACCAGCACGATCCGTTTGGCACAGGAAAAGAGCCTATCCCTGAGCGCATCATCACGCGTCCACCAAGTGCTGAGCTGCGCGCCGATCAAACCGATCAAGACAGCTTGCCGCCTTACGAGGTGCCGGATGCCATCCTTGAGCGTTATATGGAAAACGACCAAAGTATCGAAGAGATTTTGGCCGCAGGCTTTGCTGCGGCAGACGTGGAGCGCGTCACCAAGCTCATCAAAATTAACGAATACAAACGCCGCCAAGCGCCCATTGGCATTAGGGTCACGCATCGCAGCTTCGGCAAAGATTGGCGCTATCCCATCACTTCAAAATTTAGAGCTTAAAAATATGTTGCTTCAACCCGTCATTGATCCCGTTGCCTTGCATCTTTTTGGCCCTATTTCCATTCACTGGTATGGGTTGACTTATCTGGCCGCTTTTGGATTTTTTATTCTTTTGGGTAGTCGTCGGCTCAAGCATTTCCCATTTGTCGGGCTCAAAGAATGGACACGCAAGGATGTGGAAGACATTTTGTTTTTAGGTGTGGTTGGCGTGATTGCGGGCGGACGGATTGGCTACTGCTTGTTCTACAAACTTGACTATTACTTGTCGCATCCGATTGAGATTTTTTACGTCTGGCAAGGCGGCATGAGCTTTCACGGTGGCATGCTGGGCGTGGTTGTCGCTGAGGTCTGGTTTGCGATGACGCGCAAACGTCCGCTCTTGCAAGTGGCGGATTTCGTTGCGCCATGCGTTCCCACAGGTCTTGCTATGGGGCGCGTGGGCAACTTCATCAATGGCGAACTGTGGGGACGCGTTGCTGATCCATCGCTACCGTGGGCGATGCTGTTT
>JANPAY010000255.1:0-2717 GCA_031430155.1 Comamonadaceae bacterium | reverse complement strand
TAACGGAACAAGTTATTCTTTTGTAGTAAAAGCGGTAAATGCTGCCGGTAACGGAACAGCGTCATCAACGGTAAGTGCTACACCAAGAACTACGGCTTCTGCACCAAGTATTACAACTATAACTCCGGGTGACTCTTCATTGAGTGTGGCTTTTACAGCTCCATCTTCTAATGGAGGTGCGACAATTACGGATTATAAATATTCTATCAATGGTGGATCATCTTTTATATCTGCTGGTTCAACAACAAGCCCTATTGGGATTTCTGGTTTGACTAATGGTACAACCTATGATGTTCAATTGTTAGCGGTGAATGCTGCCGGAGACGGAGCACCATCGGCTACTGTACAAGGAACTCCAGTAGCAGCATCGACAGCAACAATCACAACCAATAAAAGTTCGGTTACTGCTTTTTCAACAATTTATGGAACAGCATCAAGCACAGATAATTTTACAGTATCTGGTGCTGCGTTAACCGATAATATTACGATAACGGCACCTTCAGGTTTTGAAGTGTCTACTACATCAAATACTTCAGGTTTTGGTGCTTCTCAAGTATTGACACAAACCAGTGGAGTGGTTTCAACTACTACTGTTTATGTTAGACTTTCAGCTGCTGCTTCGTTTGCAGGATCTCCTTATACAGGAGATTTTGTTTTAAGCAGTGCAGGGGCTACTAATGCTACTGTAGCAACTAATAGTAGTACAGTAGCTAAAAAAGGATTAACAATATCTGGTTTAACAGGTGTTGATAGAGTCTATGACGGAACGACAATAGCAACCGTATCAGGAACAGCTATCCTAGATGGTATTGTAGGTTTGGATGATGTGAATTTAATAGGTTCAACACCTACTTACAGTTTCCTTGATGCGAATGCAGGGGTAAGTAAACCAATAACTGTTTTAGGATATACTTTAAATGGTGGGGCTGCCGGTAATTATTCTTTATCACAGCCAGCATTAACAGCAACAATCAGCAAAGCAAATCAAACAATAGCTGCTATTTCTAGTTCAGAAACCAGAACTTTTGGAGATGGAACCTATAGTGTGGCTACAACTGCAAGTTCGGGTTTAACGGTTACTTATTCCAATTCTGTTTCCGGTGTTGCTTCAGTTGCTCTCAATGGAACTGTAACTATTGCAGGGGGGGGGTCAACAATTATTACTGCGTCTCAAGCAGGTAATACAAATTTTAATGCAGCACCAGATGTTACACAAAGTTTAACCGTTAATAAAGCGAATCAAACCTTGTCAGCGATAACGGCTACGGTATCGAAAACTTTTGGAGATGCAGCATACAGCGCTGCTTCAACGGCAAGTTCTGGGTTAACCGTTAGTTATTCAAGTGATAATACTTTAGTAGCCACCGTTTCAGGGGCTGGTTTAGTTACTGTTATAGGAGCTGGAACAGCAACTATTACTGCATCACAAGCAGGAAATGCAAACTATAATGCAGCTACTTCTGTTACACAGTTTCTAACAGTAGGTAAAGCAAATCAAACTATTACAGGTTTGGCCTCTAATGATACAAGAGCTACTGGTGCCGCAAACTATAGTTTAACAGCTACTGCTCTGGGAGGAACAGTTACTTACACAAGTTCTAATACTAATGTAGCTACTATTAGTGGCAGTACGGTAACCATTGTTGGAGCGGGTACTTCTACTATTAGTGCTTCTCAAGCAGGAAATACTAATTATAATGCTGCTACGGCAACACAAACATTAACGGTAACGCAATCTTCAGGAAGTCTTGGCCAATATCAATTTGCTAGTTCAACTGTGGTTACTAACCCTAATGCAAATCTTACTTATGCTAATGTTAGTTTAAATACTATTACTGCTACTTTTAGTGGTGGTTATTATAATACATCTGCAAGTTGGGGAACAGCTGTTAATACTAATAATTATATTCAATTTGCAGTTGCACCTATTGCTGGTAAACTTTTGACAGCAACGTCAATTACATTTTTACAAGTTAGAACTGCAGCCGGAGCAACAAACTTTGTTGTTAGATCAAGTGCTGATGGTTTTACAGGTAATTTAGGAACAGGTGTTTATACCTCAAGTTCATCGGGAACTGCTCCAACAGTTACAGCTACAGTATCTCTTTCGGGTGCATCATTTACCGATTTAACAAATACTATTACTTATAGAATTTATCCTTATGGAGGAAGTAGTTCGGGTAATTTTAGAATAGATGATTTAACATTAAACGGATATGTGTTAAATTGTACAGGAACTGTTCCAACAATTTCAGTTCAACCTGCGACACAAGCAATTTGTACAAGTGGATCTTTAAATTTAAGTGTTACTGCAAGTGATGCTACAGCTTATCAATGGCGAAAAGATGGTGTGAATATTTCAGGCGCTACTTCTTCAACGTATACTGTTGCTTCTGTTACTTCAGCTAATGCGGGAAGCTATGATGTAGTTATTACAGGCTCTGCAGCTTGTGCTGTAGCAACTTCAACTGCTGCGGTTATAACGGTGAATGAATCACCAACAGCTGTAACGATTACTCCTTCAGCCGCTACATTCTGTAGTGGTACGACACAACAACTTACGGCCAGTAGTACTTATCTTGCTCAAAATAGTTTAGGAACTGGTACAGCAACAACCAGTGCAGCAGTTACTACATCGGCAATTGGGCCAAACCCATTCCAAAACTATTATGGTGGCGTAAAACAACAGATGTTAGTTTTAGCTTCGACACTAAACA
>JANPAY010000254.1:0-2429 GCA_031430155.1 Comamonadaceae bacterium | reverse complement strand
GGCCCCAGTCCGACGACGCGTACAAAGACCAGCGCCCAAATCAGCTCAGGCACGCTACGCAGCACAATCAGTAGCCAGCGTGCCGCAGTGCGAATGGCCACCGAGCCAATACCCATGCGCCCTGCAAGCCCACCGACCGATAGCACGCGAGCCGTAATGAGTGAAAGCGGAATCGCAAAAATCAGCGCCAGTGAAATACCTGCTGTCGCCATTGCCACTGTGCGCCAAGTCTCACGCGCCACCATGAGCAAAAACTCAGGTTCTAACTTCGGCGGAAAAAAATCGGCCAAAAACCTCAGTGTTGGCTTCAAACTTTCTGGAGAAAAGAGCGTCCAGATTTTGAATTCAGAAAGCACCAGCATCGGCCAAAGTAATACGGCAGCCACGGCGATCCAAAAGACCCGCCCCAAGAATGCAGGATCGCGGGCTAATTTAGGTGAGTTCATCGAGATGTTGGGCATACAAATCTTTGAGCCGTTCGGGCGTGACTTCTCGCTTTGGCAAATCAAACGCTAGCTCGCCATTTTTAAGTCCAATGATGCGCGGGAAATGCGCGAGTGCCATCTGCACGTGATGCAACGTTGCGACTAAGGTCACGTTGCGCTCTTTTGCGTTTTCCGTTAATGTTTTGATGGCTTGCTCGGCGCGCGCTGGGTCAAGTGCAGACAGTGGCTCGTCAATCAGCCATAGCTTGCTATCAGAGAGTAGTCCTCGCGCAAGCCCCACCCGCTGGCGCTCGCCGCCCGATAGCCTATCCACACGTTCAAATAATTTTTCGGCCAAATCAAATTGCGCGAGTGCTGCCCTAGCGGCTGGAATATCGACTGGATAAAACAAACTGCGCAGGCTCGTCCAAAATCCCATGTGAGGCAATTGCCCTGCCAGTACGCTGGTGACGACACGTTGACGCGGCGGCAAGGGCGGCACTTGCGGCGCCAAAAATAGATCGCCACGGAGGCGTTGCAAGTCTTGCTTAGACAGCTGCCACGGGTCTCGTGCTCCCAACTTCAATGAACCCGCTGCTGGCATCAAAGCACACGCCATCAAGTGCAGCAGCGTGGTCTTGCCCGCGCCCGATGGGCCAATCACAGCCACTTGCTCGCCTGCTTCTATGGTGAGCGTGATCGGCTGCAAAGCCAAGCTGGCTGGGGCAGCAGCAGGATGTCTTCCTGCTGCTGCGAGCAGTTCAATTTTCATTTGAAAGCTTACTTGATCAAGCCTGCGCTACGGCCAGCCGCTTCAATGCCTTTGTAGTTGTCCGCTTTGGTTGGGATGAAGCGTGTGGCACGTTGCAATTCCAAAATTGCTTTGCCCTCAGGTGAAGCTGCATTCAAATCCAAAAATGCTTTGGTTAGCTTCTCGCGCATGGCGGGGGGCATGTCGGCGTGAACCGTCCAGTTGTAGTCAAAGTAGGCGGGCGTGGTGTAGAACACAAGCACTTTGCTGGCATCTACTTTTTTGTCCGCCACAAACTTGTCCCACACGGAGATGTTGAGTGCACCCGCATCGACCTTGCCTGCTGCTACAGCGGCAATAGTGGCATCGTGTGCGCCCGAAAATGCCACGCGCTTGAGGTCAGTATCAGGATTGATTTTTGCATCCAATAAAAATTTCCGCGGCATCAAATGCCCTGATGTACTTGAGGCCGAACCAAAGCTCAATGTGTGGCCTTTGAGGTCAGCCAACGATTTGATCGTGGGGTCGCTCGTGATAAAGACGGAGCGAAACTTTTCGTCTTCTTCGCGCTGCACGAGTGGAATCATTTTTCCGCCTGAGCGGATATTGGCCTGCACAAAGGTAAAGCCGCCAAACCAAGCCAAATCAATTTGTTTGTTGGCAAGAGCCTCGACCGATGCGGCATAGTCGGAGACAGGCGTGAATTCAACCTTTATGCCCAGCTTAGACTCTAAATATTTCACCAACGGCGCAGCTTTGCGGGCTAGCTCGGTCGGTGACTCATCAGGAATCGCAGTGACTTTAAAAACGACTTGCGCAGAGACGCTAAAAGCACAGACAGAGAGGAGCAAGGCAGATAAAAATTTCAGCATGTTGATTTCCTAAAAATGAAGACTCTATTTTCCACGTATATTGCGACACATGAAAACACCACAGTTCTTTCAGTTACACCGTGAAGACGGCGACCAAATTCGCACGGAATTGCTCAAAGGCTTGCAAGCGACCCAAGCTTACACATCGCCCAAATATCTGTATGACGCGCTGGGTTCAAAACTCTTTGAAGCGATTTGTGAGTTGCCCGAATACTATCCCACGCGTACCGAAGCCGCCATCTTTGCCGAGCATGGCGAATCGATGGCAAGCCAAGTCCCACAAGGCGCAGCACTCGTTGATCTGGGTGCGGGCAATTGCCAGAAAGCAGCCAATTTATTCAAACAGCTACGGCCATCGCGTTATGTGGCAGTTGATATTTC
>JANPAY010000253.1:0-2326 GCA_031430155.1 Comamonadaceae bacterium | reverse complement strand
CATTTTTGCGAGGTCTTCTGGGTCTTTGACCATGCGCTCGATGAACGCTTTGTCCCAGTCCAAATTGATGAGACCTGCACGCGGTCCTTGCAGTTGGTGGCTCATACCGCCCGTGCCCCAAATTTGTACGTTGAGCTCTTTGCCATCGGGTGATTCATACGACTCAATCGCACGGCGAATCGCTTTGCCTAAATTCAAACAGCGTTGACCTGATGGCACGGGATACTGCACCACGTTCACTGCAAACGGAATCACAGGGCAAGGCCATGCCCCCGTCTCTGGATGCTGCTCGCCGCACATGAGCGAGAGCGGCACAGTCAGGCCATGATCGACATCCATGTGATTGACCACGGTGAGGTCAAAGTCTTGCTGAATCACCGACTGCGCAATATGCGCCGATAGCGCCGCGTGCCCCTGCACACGTGGCACAGGGCGTGGTCCCCAGCCTTCATCGGCAGGTGTGTAGGAGTCTGCGCAGCCAATGGCGAAGGTTGGAATCATCGATAAATCAAACGCCGTGGCGTGGTCGTTAAAAACCAAAAAAATGACATCGGGTTTATTGGCTTCCATCCACTCTTTGGATTTTTCATAGCCCTTAAATAGAGGCGCCCAATAAGGCTCGTGGTCTTTCTTTAAATCCATCGCCGCGCCAATGGCGGGGACGTGCGAGGTGAAAACGGATGCAGTAATTTTTGCCATATTTAATCCTTAAAATTTTTCTTATTCCCTCTCCCCTTGAGGGAGAGGGCTAGGGTGAGGGGGAAGTTAATCCAATAACTTTCCAGTCCCCGCGCCTTGCGGCTGCCTATTGGCTTGAGCGTCGCCACTCTCACCAATGACCCGATTGCCATCTGCCGATCGCCCGCCAGCAATCATCATGTCGCGGTATTCGATTTCGGTTCTTCCTGTCATTGAGCCTGCCATTTGCTGGAAGCTCTTGCCATGAGTTGCACCTAGTTTGGCGAGGAAATAAATGTTGCCGCCCAGCGCAATACAACGGTTCAAATCTGCCGCTAGTACCGCTAGCTTTTGCTCCTCCGTCATTGGCCACTCGTCAAGGTACGCGCGTTGATCGGCAAGAAAGCGTTTGCGGTTCGCATCCTTCATCAGGCTCATGCAAAACTGATTTAAGTGATAACCTGCGCGCGCTTGATCCATATCGAAGATGGTCGTGCCAGGGACGTTTAGGTAGGACTTTTCTAGTGACATGATTATTTGCTCCAATACAAACGATTCGGGTTATCCACCAATAGCTTTTGCTGTAGCTCTTTGGTGGGTGCAATGTGCGGAATGAAATCGACGAGCAAACCATCATCTGGCATGTGTTTTTTCAAATTGGGATGTGGCCAATCGGTGCCCCAAATCACGCGGTCGGGGAACAACTCTACGATGCGCTTGGCAAACGGCACCACGTCGCGGTAGGCCTTTTGTTCACCGTCTAAGGCGGCGGGACCCGCTACGGACAATCGCTCGGGGCAGGTCACTTTGCTCCACACGTTTTGATGTTCGCGCATAAATTTAACAAAGAGATCAAACTCGGGGCTGTCCACACCTTTAGCGATATTGGGCGTGCCCATGTGATCGACCACCAGTGTGGTCGGCAAGGAGGCAAAGAAATCCCACAGCTCGGGCAAGTCCACGGCTTCAAAATAAATGACCACTTGCCAGTTCCATTTTTTAATGCGAGTGGCAATTTCCAATAACTCATCACGCGGCGTGGAGTCCACCAGACGCTTCACGAAGTTAAAGCGGACACCGCGTACGCCCGCATCGTGCAAGGCTTGAATTTCTTCGTCTGTGACCGAGCGCTTGACGGTCGCAATGCCGCGAGCCTTGCCATTGCTGGCTTTCAAGGCATCGACCATTGCGCTGTTGTCCGCGCCGTGGCACGTCGCTTGCACGATCACGTTCTTATCAAAACCCAAATGATCTCGTAGCGCAAAGAGCTGCGCCTTTGATGCATCGCAAGGCGTGTACTTGCGCTCAGGCGCGTAGGGAAACTCAGCGCCTGGTCCAAAGACGTGGCAGTGCGCATCCACTGCGCCTGCTGGCAGTTTGAATGTAGGCTTGGCAGGACCGGTGTACCAGTCCATCCAGCCTGCTGTTTTTTCAAAATTGCCTGTTGTGGGTTTACTCATGATTTTTATCTTTTTTCAATCTAAATTAATCAGGCTTGATGTTCGCGTCTTTCACCAGCTTGGCATAGCGGGTGCGTTCGGATTTAATCAGCGCCGCAAATGCCTCGCTGCTGGCAGGAATCACCTCGCCGCCCACGGCTGCCATGCGCTCCTTCACCTCTTTGGTTTGCAGTGCTTTTTGTACTTCG
>JANPAY010000252.1:0-2446 GCA_031430155.1 Comamonadaceae bacterium | reverse complement strand
ACCCACGACCACATCGTCAATCACCCCGACATGCAGCATCAATTGCTACGCGCCGTGGGGGCAGAGGACCGCATTGTGGTGGACTATCTGCAAGGTGATTTGCAAGTTGGCGATGCATTTTTACTGCTCACCGACGGTGTGCATGGCACGCTGCGCAAACGCCAATTGATGGAGCTTTTAACGGAGCCATGGGATAGCCAAGTCGCCTCAGAGGCGATTGTAGATAAGGCTTTACAAGCAGGCAGTCAAGATAATGTGACGGCCTTAATTGTGCGCGTGCTCGGCTTACTAGATGCCACACTAGAAGACGACAGCCACGCGAACAGCCATTTACCGATTCCGCCGCTACTCAAAGTAGGGAACACCATCGACGGTCTCACCGTCACCGCGCCCGTGGCCGATAACGGCATCAATGTGCTGTACCAAGTGCGAAGCCAAAATGGCGAGAACAAGGGCAAGCTCTATGCGCTTAAAACACTGCATCCCGCTCGCGCCCACGACAAGGACGAGCGCGCCATGTTGGCGCACGAAGGCTGGCTCGCAAAGAACACGCGGCAAGCCGCACATTTAGTGCGCATTCACGCCAAAATTGAAGGGCAAACCGAGCGCACCAGCTTTTATTTGCTCTACGACTGGCATGGCGGTGAAACCCTGCAACAGATGCTAGATAAACGGCATCAGCTAGAGATTGACCAGGCCATCCAAGCCGCCATGCAAACACTCAAAGCACTCGGGCTTTTGCACCGCCAAGGGGTGATTCACCGCGACATTAAGCCCGCCAATTTGCACTGGGGCGACGACGGTGTACTGCGCGTGCTTGATCTAGGCGTCGCGCTCAGCGGCAAAGAGCCCGCCTCGATGCGCAAGCTGCATGCGGGCACGCCCAGTTACATCAACCCCGAACAGTGGTCGGACACGCCCGAGCTACCCGACTCCATGAGCGATTTATTTGCGCTGGGTGTGACGCTCTATCAAATGCTGACGAACAAACTGCCTTACGGCGAAGTGCTGCCTTACCAAGCGGCACGCTATCACCGAGATGCCACCAAACCCAGCCGCCACAACCCCAGCATTCCAATGTGGTTAGAGCACGTGGTGTTAAAAGCGGTCGCTAGGGACAAACGTCAACGTTTTGAAACAGCTGAAGAATTTTTACTTGCCTTGGAGCGAGGTGCATCGCGGCCATTGACTGCGCCGCAGGCCACATCCTTGTTGACCCGAGACCCAACTGCCGCATGGAAGCTAGGGCTTGGCATCTCGCTGCTGTTCAACTTGATGCTGATTTATTGGTTGCTGTTTTTACCGAAGTAGTTATCCGCGCGCTCTACCGCCTTTTTCTGCCCATGTGCGAGTCCAGCGCAGTTGCATCACGCGCAGCATGAACAGCATCACCACGGCCAACACAGCAAACAAAAGAAAACCACCCGCATAAGTCCCGAAATGTTGCTTAGAGAAACCCATCGAGGTTGGCACCAAACTACCGCCAAGCGCACCAATTTCGCCAATCATCGAGCCCGCCACCGCCGTGGTGGTTGACCAGCGCAGTGGCACGAGCTGAAACAGTGCGCCATTTCCTGCACCCAGCGCTGCAAAACAAAGCATCACGAGCAACGTTGTCGCAGCCAATGAGCCTGTGGCTAGGCTGCACAGCACCAGCGTGATCGCCACAATGACCAAAACAGCGGTCAATGTGTTGATGCCGCCAAAGCGATCTGAAATCCAACCACCAAATACGCGCAGTGCCGCACCCATAAAGGCTGCCAGCATAGTGAGCTGTCCAGCTTGCACCTTGCTCACGCCAAACTGGTCGTAGTAGTAAGTTGGCAAAAAGCTCGCTAGGCCAATGAATCCGCCAAAGGTCACCACATAGATCAAGCTAAATGCCCATCCATCTTTTTCAAACAAACAAGCGATGTGCTGACGGAAGGTGGCGTGCTTGTCCAAATCGTCAGGCTCTTTGGCCATAAAGACCACCACCAAGAACGGAACGATCACCGAAATAGCCGCGAAGCCGTACACCGTTGTCCAGCCATAGGCTTGCGCAAGCGGAGGAGCAATCAGTACGCAGATCGCCGTGCCTACGTTACCCGCGCCCACAATGCCCATGGCAAGGCCTTTGTGTTTGGCGGGGAACGAGCCGGCGCCCAGCGAGAGTGCTACACCAAAGCTTGCACCAGCAACGCCAAGGAGCACGCCCATCGCCAAGAGGTCGTTGTAGCTTTTAACAAAGAAATAACCAAAAGCCATAGCAACGGCAATCAATGCCATTTCAATCAAGGTCGCGTTCTTGCGCCCCACGTATTGAGCCATAAGCCCTAGCGGAAAGCGCATCAAAGCGCCCGCAAAAATGGGGATCGAGAGCATCAAACCCTTTTGCTGTGGCGTGAGATGGAACTCCTCGGAGATGAACGGTGCCATAGCGCCATTGAGCACCCAAATAAAAAAC
>JANPAY010000251.1:0-7650 GCA_031430155.1 Comamonadaceae bacterium | reverse complement strand
AAGGGCGGGGCGGGTAGTACCGAATTGGGAGCCGCCACAACCACAATGAGTTGGACGCCATCAGGTTCTGGCGAATGGGCCATCGGCGGCGTCTCTATCAAACCCGCAACAGTTGTCAGCAGCGTTACTTTTACCGAAAACCCCGTGTTGTGCAGTGCTTTAAATGTCCCTGCAAGCGGTGTTGTGTCCGTAACGGTCTATCCAAGCGTCGTATCGGGAACGATGCCCGCTTCGCCAACCATTACGGCCACCTTAAAATATGGCGCAACGATTATTGGAACAATGTCAAACCCTACCTACAACAGCACAACGGGTGCTTTGACGTGGACAATGACGATGGGCAGTGCCGTGGTTATTCCCGCAGGACAAGCCGTTGTTTTGGATATTGCTACCACTCAAGCGGGTGTGTTTTTCAAAATAGATTATGACAGTAAAACAAAACCGTCGAAAATAACCATTCCGACGAGTACATTTATCAATATCACCAATTTATCGGTGTACAGTGCCGCCTTTCCAAGCGGCGTTGTCGTTACAAATGCCGCGCAAGGCGGCAGCTCTTATGTCCGCGTCACCGTCACCGACCCTTTCGGGGCAACCGATATTAGTAGCGTCAATTTGACCATAACCGACCCTTTAAGTGGTGTTACAACGGCCACTTTGACCAACCCTCAAATCGTGGGAACGACGGCGTGCGGTAGCATTTATCAATACAAAATAACGGGCCACATACCGCTTGGAATGTGGAACATTCAAGCCGTAGCGAACGAAGGTACTGAGGGGGTCACGGCCACGGCCCTAACGAATTTCAATGTGGTTGCAAGTGTTACGCCCATTTTGGCAAGCAAACAATTGTATTTGTCCGACCCTGCACAAGCCCTTGACCGCGTTGACCCCGTAACGACGGCTGACGCAACGATTGCCACAACCGCCGTGTTGGTAACAGGTGGTTTTGAAACGATAACAGTAGATAATAAAAGCACGACCACCGCGCTAACGTCGCCTATTTCTTTGGCGCACACAACGGGAACGGGAACAAACAGATTGATGCTTGTCGGCATTTCTCAAAAAACTAGAACGATTACTTCGGTCACTTACGGTGGTACAGCCCTCACTTTAGTCGGCGAGCAAATTGGCAATGGCAATGCCAAAATGCACATTTATAGATTGATTAATCCGCCTTCTGGCAACGCCAATGTCGTCGTAACTTTCTCCGCAGCACCCGACAAGGGTGCAATTGTTGGCGTGATGACCTTCACGGGCGTTAACCAAACAACGGCACTCGGCACATTTGCCTCGGCACAAGACAACTCAAGTTTACCAACCGTCAATGTCATTTCGGCAACGGGCGAATTGGTGTTTGGCGTAGGAACAATTAGGAATGAGACGTTTACGGCAGTAGGTGCGGGGCAGACCGCGCAGTGGGGTATCAGTTCGGGTGCTGAAATGTATGGCGCAGCGACAACAGAAGCGGGTGCGGCGTCCGTCACAACGGACTGGACACCTTCGGGGTCAAGCGATTGGGCAGTCGGCGGTGTTTCTATCAAACCCGCTTCGATTATACCAAATACCGTTATCACCTTCACGCAAGCCCCCGTCATGTGCAGCGATTTGACCGTAAAAGGGGGCGAAATGGTGGGCGTAACCGTTTACGTAAACGTTACAAGTGGCTCAATGCCCATAAATCCAAGCATTTCAGCGACTTTAAAATACGGCGCAACGAGCATCGTCACACTCGGCGCACCGACGTATGACAGTGGGGCAGGTACTTTGACGTGGACGGGAACGGCAGCCGTAGGCGGCACAACAATTCCCGCAGGGCAAGCCGTAGCTTTGGAAATCACGACGGCACAAGCGGGCGTTGCTTTCCAAATCCAATACGATGCCCTTACCAAGCCCTCTAAAATTGATTTACCAACAGAAACGTACATCAATATTAGCAGTTTTGTTTTCTATAACGCCCCTTATTCTGGCGGAACGGTTGTCGTAAATAGTGCCAATCCATTAACCGTTTATGCGCGGGTTATCGTTACTGACCCCTTTGGTTCAAGCGATATTACGGGTTTAGATTTAAGTATTGTTGCGCCAAACGGCTCGACAAGCATCGTCGCGGCGACTTCGGTAGCCACAACAAGTTGTACGCGCACTTACGAATACGCTTTTGTACCCCCCTCAGTAGGTGACTATTATTTTACGGCTATCGCCAAAGAAGGAACAGAAGGAACGGTCACAGCCTTTGCGACCGCCCCGATTGCGATATGCCCTATCGGCGTCACGGCGTCAATAACCACGGTGCCAACGTGTACCAACCCAACAAGTGGCGTGATTGACGTCACTATTGTAGGTGGCAACGGCCCCTATACCTACAATTGGTCAAACGGCACGACCACAGGAACGGGCGTGGGAACAAGCATAATAGGCTTATCGGCAGCCACTTACAACATTACAATCACTTCCGCAAACGGTTGTACGGGTACAGCAACAGTCGTTATTGCGACACCACAAGCACCCACTTTAAGCACCACATCTACCAATATTTTGTGTAATGCGGGAACGAATGGTACAATAAACCTAACCGTTACGGGCAGCGTTGCGCCTTACATTTATCATTGGACAGACAACAACACCGACCAAAATCGGACGGGATTATTTGCCGCTACATGGAGCGTGACCGTCACGGGCAACAACGGTTGCCAAGCCCTCACTTCCGCTACTTTGACCGAGCCGCCAGCAACTAGCGTCATGGCCGCAACGACAAATATAAATTGCAACGGCAACACGACGGGCGCAATTACTTTAACCGTTTCAAATGGCGTAAGCCCCTACACTTACGAATGGAATGATGCCACAACAACGCAAAACCGTACAGCTTTGGCCGCAGGTACTTACGGCGTAACAATCACGGACGCCAACGGCTGTACCAAACTTGAAGAATATGAATTGACGCAACCAAGTGTATTGAGTGCCACAACGAACGTCACGGCTATCACTTGCAGCAGTGCGGGCGCAATTAACATCGCCGTTTTAGGCGGAACGCTGCCTTACACCTACGATTGGGCAGATATTGCTGGCGCAAACAACGCCAAAGACCGCATCGGTTTGACCGCAGGCACGTACAACCTCACCGTTACGGACGCTAAAAACTGCACGGCAACCGCCACCGAAACGCTCACAATGCCCGTTTGTAATTTGCCGCCCGTTGCCGTAAATGACGCCGCAAGCACCTTACGCAACATCACGCTAACGGGTACGGTTGCTACGAACGACAGCGACCCCGATAACACCGCCGTCCAATTAACGTGGATGACAACGGCAACGATTCCACCGTCACAAGGCGTTTTGACCATGAACGCCAACGGTTCTTACACCTTTGTACCTGCTGGCAATTTTGCGGGAACAGTTGTGGCGAATTATAAAGTATGCGATTTAGGCCCTTTGTGCAGCAATGCCACTTTGACGATTGAGGTCTCTATTCCCGTTCAGGACACGGTTTGTTTGTCCAATACCGCCGACGTTTTCAGCGTCACGCCCGACCCCGATGTAACGACTTATAATTGGACAACGTCAACGGGTGTCGTCATTGTGTCGGGTCAAGGCACCCCCTCAGTAACCATCAATTGGAGTGGCTCTGCGGCGGGTTATGACTCAATTTGCGTGTCAACAACGAACGTGTGTGGCACGAGTGCCAAAATTTTCCGTTATGTTTACAAAAAACAAGTCACGCCAATCGTCACCACTAACGCCCCGTGCGAAGGCGGTAATCTCCAATTAGGGGCAACGGGCGGCGGCACTTACGCCTGGTCTGGCCCCAACGGTTTCACATCCTCGCTGTCAAATCCCATTATTTACAACGCCACAACGCTCAATAACGGCACTTATACCGTTACTGTTACCGATTTAAGCGGCTGCATAGGCACGGCAAGCGTCGTCGTCAATTTGAAAACACCCCCCTCAGTATCCGCCGTTGTAACGAACACTACTTGCAGCTTTGGCACGTCGGGCGTCATTGATTTGACCGTTACAGGCGGCACGTCGCCTTACACTTATGCGTGGTCAAACGCCACATCAACGGAAGACATCATGGGTTTATCCGCAGGTGCCTACACCGTTACCGTCACGTCGGCGGATGGTTGCGTGACGATTAACACCACTTTGGTCAATGAAAATTCAAGCATTAATTTGGCAACCGCCACCACAAATGTGGCGTGTTCAGGACAAAGCAACGGGGCGATAAACTTGACCGTTTCAAGCGGCGTCGCACCGTACACTTATGCGTGGTCAAATGGTGCAACCACCGAAGATATTACAAGTTTAACAATTGGCACGTACAACGTAACGGTGACAGATGCCGCCTTGTGTAATTCAATTGCAAGCGTCACTTTAATCGAACCCAATCCATTATCTGCCAACGGCACACGCACGCAAGTGGCGTGTAACGGCGGCAATACAGGCGCAATTACGGTGCAAGTCACGGGCGGAACGTCTCCTTTTACGTACAATTGGGGCGGCGGCATAACAACGCAAAACCGTTCAAGCCTTACCGCAGGAACATACACCGTTACTGTTACCGATGCCAATAATTGCACCGCAACGTATGCGGCAACGATAACACAACCCGCCGCTTTAAGCCTGTCAACGGCTGTTACCGCCGCAAAATGCAACGGCAGCGCAACGGGCGTTGTGAATTTGACCGCAACGGGCGGCTCAACACCGTACACCTACGCATGGACGGGCGGCGCAACAACCGAAGACATCGGCGGCTTAACGGCAGGCACTTACAACGTCACCGTCACCGATGCCAAAGGCTGCATTGCCACTTCCGCAGGAACGATAACGCAACCCGCCGCACTTGTTTTGACGAACGTAACGACTAATACAAGTTGCAACAGTGCAACAAATGGCGCAATAAATTTGACCACAACGGGCGGCACACCCCCCCTCAGTATTTTATGGTCAAACGGCGCAATTACCGAAGATTTGACCGCAATCAGCGCAGGAAACTACAGCGTAACCGTCACAGACGCCAACGCTTGTACCACAACCGCTTCCATCTCTGTAACCGAACCCGCTGCTTTAATTGCGACCGCAACACCAACGAACGTAAGTTGCAACGGCGCAACAACAGGCAGCATTTCTCTAGCAATAACGGGCGGCACAACGGCTTATACTTTCCTTTGGTCGTCGGGTCAAACAACTCAAAATTTAACAAATATTGCCGCAGGCAATTACACCTTAACCGTGACAGATGCCAATAACTGTACATCTATCATTCAATCAACCGTAACAGAACCAAGTGAAATTGCCTTAACGGGAGCCGTTACAAACGTCGCGTGTAGCGGCAGTTCAACGGGCGTAATCAACCTCACGGCAACGGGCGGCGTTGGCACATTAACCTACGATTGGGGCGGCGGCATAACAACGCAAAATCGAACGAATTTAGCCGTTGGCACATATACCGTTACCGTTACCGACGCCAATACTTGTACCGCCATACGCGCATTTACCATCAGTCAACCGACCGCTTTATCGCTTGCAGTTGCCAAAACAGATGCCACGTGCAACGGTACAGCAAACGGCAGCATTAATTTAACCGTTAGTAACGGCGTTTCCCCTTACACTTTTTCATGGTCAAATGGCGCAACAACGGAAGACATAACGGATTTAGGAACGGGCGTATTTACCGTAACCGTTACCGATGCAAACAGTTGTGTATCAACGATTTCGGCGACAATTGTCGAACCCGCAGCCTTGATATTGACCCCCTCAGTATCCAACGTCCTTTGCTTCGGTGGAACTAACGGCAGCATCGCAACAACCACAACGGGCGGCACAACGCCGTACATTTACGCATGGTCAAACGGCAATAATACCGCTACGGCCACCGCTTTGACGGCAGGTGCGTACTCCCTCACGCTTACCGATGCCAACGGTTGTATCACCACCACAACCAACAACGTGACGCAACCAACGGGCGCATTATCGGTTGTCGGTACGACTACAAATGTGGGGTGCAACGGCGGCACAGACGGCGGTATTTCTTTGACGGTCACGGGCGGCACCGCGCCTTATTCCTACAATTGGGGCGGCGGCGTAACCACTCAAAATAGAACAACTTTAACATCTGGAAATTATACAGTTACAGTAACGGATGCCAATTTATGCACCTCTGTAAACACGTTTACCATCGCTCAACCCGTCGTTTTAAGCCTTACATCAACAAAAACAGACGTAAGTTGTACGGGCAATGCCGACGGGTCAATTAATTTGGCACCAACGGGCGGCACAATGCCTTACACCTACATTTGGTCAAATGGTGCAACAACACAAGACATAAGTAGCTTAATTTCAGGCACTTACGCCGTTACCGTTACAGATGCTCAAAACTGTACGGCCAACGCAAGCGTAACAATTACCCAACCAACGGCGATACTTACTTCCGTAAACATAACCAATACGTCTTGCGACGGCGGCACCGACGGCGCAATTAATTTGACGGTAAGCGGCGGCGTAACACCTTACGCTTTTTCATGGTCAAATACCGAAGTGACAGAAGACATTTCGGGCATTTCGGCGGGTAATTATACCGTGACGGTTACAGGCGCAAATAGTTGTGCAACAACCCTTACTAATATCGTCGTAAGCGAAGGCAGTACCATTGTCGTTACGCCCACTATTGTCAACAATAATTGTGTAAATGGCAATCAAGGCACAATCAATTTGACTGTTACAGGCGGAACAGCACCGCTTACTTATACGTGGTCAAATGGGGCCACCGCAAAAGACATTACGGGTTTGGCCGCAGGTACTTTCACCGTCGTTGTAAAAGACGCCTTGAATTGCGTCAAATTTTTTAGTTTTACAATCACCCAACCCACAGGCACACCGCTCGCACTCACAACGGCACTCACGCCATCGAGTTGTGGATTTGCCACGGGCGCAGTTGATTTGACGGCTACGGGCGGCGTAACACCTTACAATTATGCATGGTCAAACGCTGCCACAACCCAAGATTTAACAAATATCGGCGCGGGTACATACACCGTGAGCGTCACCGATGCCAACGGTTGTGTTCAGATTTCAACCAATTCCGTCAACGACAACGCTGCCCCAACCTTGACGGCAACCGCCAACAACGCCAAATGTTCAGGCGCAACAGACGGTTCTATCACGTTAAACGTCGCAGGCGGCGCAATACCTTACACCTATAATTGGTCAAACAGCACAACCTCTGCCACATTGAGTGGGGTAGGCGTCGGCACTTATACCGTCACCGTCACCGATGTCAACGGCTGTCAGGCTATCGCAATACAAGCGATTACTGAACCAACCGCATTGGGCCTAACAACCGCTAAAAACAACCCAACTTGTGCCAATAACGACGGCGTAGCTTTCGCAACACCAACGGGCGGCACAATGCCTTACGCGTATTTATGGTCAAACAGTGCAACATCTTCTTCCATAACTGATTTAGTACCAACGACTTACGCCGTTACCGTTACCGATGCGAACAATTGCACGGTCAACGGTAGCGTAACGATTGCAACAACCGTTTGTGCGGCACCAATTGCGGGAAATGATACGTTTTCGACATTCATAAACACGCCGATTACGCAAACCGTTACCACCAACGATTCAGACCCCGATGGCCTAAAA
>JANPAY010000250.1:0-1722 GCA_031430155.1 Comamonadaceae bacterium | reverse complement strand
CGTCGTCCCCAGTAAAAACATCTTGTTTGCGAGTGAGATGATCGGCGCAGTGCGTGCGATTGATCCACAAACAGGATTCCAGTTTGACGACACCAAGCGCTACATCGAAGCGAATACGAAACTGAGTGCAGAAGAGAAATTCCAAGTCTATGAGGGCAATACGCGCCGAGTGTTTTCTAGGCTGGACGCGGCTTTGAAGGCTAAGGGGAAGTAAGCCGTGACGCGTAAAAATATCAGCTCAGGTTCGACGTTCGAGACCGAGATGGCTTACTCCCGCGCTGTGGTCGATGGTGACTTTGTGTTTGTCGCGGGTACGACGGGCTTTGATTACGGGGCTATGACCCTCGCGGACGGTATGGCTGAGCAAACCGAACAGTGCTTCAAAAACATCGAGTCCGCGCTCCAGCAAGCAGACGCAAGCCTTGCCGATGTGGTGCGTGTGACCTATGTGTTGCCAAGCTTTACCGAGCTTGAACTAGCCAAGCCCATCATGCGCAAATATCTGGGTGATGTGCGCCCCGCCGCCATGATGATTTCTGCGGGATTGATTGATCCGCGTATGAAAATTGAAATTGAAGTGACGGCGCGTAAACGCATTTAACGTCCCGTTTTTGCCTGCTCCATGAGCCACGTCGTAATCCTCGCCTGATCGTTCTCCGTCCGAATCGTCATATACGCCGCCTCCGCCTCGGGGTAGGTGCGGCGCAAAAAGTTGAGCCACTGTTTCAGCCGTCCCGCACGCTGGCGTGGCTCTTGGGTGTTGCAGACGAGTACCCAAAAATCTTGAATGAGTGGCAGTAGCGAAGCCCAAGCTAATGGCGTTGGTGCGTCCGCACGAATTGCCAATGCAAGGCCAGGGTCAGTCACCATGCCGCGTCCCAGCATCAGCGCGGTTGAGCCTGATAACGCTTGGCAGCGCCTCGCATCTTCTACGTTCCAAATTTCGCCGTTGGCAATCACGGGGATTTTGACGGCAGCGCGAATGTCCGCGATACGTGCCCAGTACGCGGGCGGGCGATAGCCGTCCGCTTTGGTACGGGCGTGGACGACGAGCTCACTCGCGCCCGCTTCGGCAATGGCGATGGCGCATTCCACAGCGCGGCTGTCATCGTTAAAACCAAGCCGCATTTTGGCGGAGACAACTTGATTTGCGGGCACAGCGCGGCGCACCGCCGAGACAATTTTGACGACTAGCTCGGGCTCATCAAGCAGCGCCGCACCGCCGCCATGCCGATTAACGACCTTTGCGGGGCAACCAAAATTAAGGTCAACCCCCTCGGGGCCAAGACTGGCAAGGCGCGCCGCGTTTTCTGCCACGCACACAGGGTCGGAGCCAAGTAACTGTCCGCGCACGGGCACGCCAGACGGCGTGCGGCTGCCGTTTAGCAGCTCAGGCATCACGCGGATAAAGGCGCGATTGGGTAGCAGCGTGTTGGTGACGCGGATGAACTCGGACACGCAGCGATCAATGCCGCCATGCACAGCCGTGCCGCCCACGCGTGTGAGTGCATCGCGTAGCACAAAATCGAGCAAGCCCTCCATCGGAGCTAATTGCAGTGCGGGTTTATCCTGCTCCTGCTCGTGGACTTGGCTGATAGAGTGAATGCTCTCAATATTTACAGGGGGCATGGCATGTTGAATTCATTGGATCGTCGTCATTTTCTGTCAGGTGCGGCAGCCGTTGCGGCTAGCACTGGATTACACAGTGCGTGGGCACAAGCA
>JANPAY010000249.1:0-5102 GCA_031430155.1 Comamonadaceae bacterium | reverse complement strand
AGCGAGGGCGCGTACTTTGCCTTGCTTGTGATAGTTGGCAGCTTGCGGAATGCTCTCGGCCATAAATTGCACTTGGCCTGCCATCAGGTCGGTAAATGCAGGTGCACTGCCACGGTAAGGAATGTGCACCATGAAGAGCCCTGTCGCATTTTTAAACATCTCGGGCACGAGGTGTGAAATGCCGCCGTTGCCCGCCGAGCCATAGTTGACTTGGCCTGGACGTGATTTGGCGTAAGCCACAAACTCTTTCAAATTAGTCGCAGGTACTTTGGGGTTGACCAGCAAAGCCAATGGCTGCATCGCGGTTCGTGCCAGCGGCACGAAGTCTTTGGGTGTGTTGTAGGAAAGTTTTGAATAGAGTGCTCCGTTAATCACCATCACGCCCGTATTGGCCAGCATGATGGTGTAGCCGTCGGGGGCTGATTTGGCTACGCTCTCTGCGCCCACTGCACCGCCTGCGCCGCTTTTGTAGTCCACGATGAGGGGTTGACCCAGCACGGCTTGCAATTTGTCAGTGAGCAGTCTTGCGTGCTGATCGAGTGGGCCTCCAGCTGGGAAGCCGATGATGAGTTTGATGGGTTTATCGGGGTACGCGGCAAAGGCAAAAGATGCGGTGAGGCAGGCCGCTGCAAGCGCGAGAATTTTAAGTAGATTTTTCATAGTGGTTCCCCATGCAGATGTTCATAAAAATTGCGTAAGACTCTTGCCGTCACCCCCCAAATGTGGCGCGGCTGCCCCTCTAAATCGATTGATGGTATGCCGTACCAATCGCGGGTGTGCGTGCCATCGTCGTTCGTCCATGTTAGCTCGTGATGGTTGTGATTGTCAGGGCTGAGGATGTGCATGAGCGGCACTTCAAAAATCTCGCTGACCTCATCTTCTGACAGCGCTGGCGTGTAGTCAGGATTGACCAGTGCCACGATGGGTGTGATCTCGAAGCCCGTACCCGTTTCGTGCCTTGATAGCGAACCAATGACTTGGCAATTGGCAATGGGCAAGCCAATCTCTTCCTCTGCTTCCCGCAGGGCTGTGGCGATGGCGTTTGCGTCTTCTGCGTCAATTTTGCCGCCCGGCAGTGCGATTTGCCCTGAGTGCTTGCGCAGCTTGGTTGAGCGCATGGTGAGCAGCACGGTCAAACCAGTCTCGCGCTGCATGATGGGTATTAAAACGGCCGACGGCTTGAGCAGCGGGTTGTTTGGGATGTGTGCATCCGCCGCTTGGCCTACTGGCAAGCTGGACGCTAGTTTTTCAATTAAAAAAGCCTCGGTAACAACCGAGGCAGTGAGCGCTTGAAACCTCATATCCCTAGGCAGGACGGGAGCCTGCTTAGGGTCGAAGTTTGCTATCGTGGAGAAAAGCGGTGGTTTTTTCAAAGGCCGCTTAAGACGCTGCGGCAACCTTCGGTGCTTTGCGTGTGAGCTTTTCTTTGATACGTGCTGACTTGCCGCTGCGCTCGCGCAGATAGTACAGTTTGGCACGGCGCACATCACCACGGCGCTTGATTTCGATGGACGCGATCAATGGGCTGTAAGTTTGGAACGTACGCTCCACGCCTTCGCCGTTAGAGATTTTGCGAACGATGAAGTTGGAATTGAGTGAGCGGTTGCGAATGGCAATCACGACGCCTTCAAATGCCTGCACACGTTTGCGAGTGCCCTCAACCACGTTGACGTTCACGATAACCGTGTCGCCTGGCGCGAAATCAGGGATCACCTTGCCCAGACGGGCAATTTCTTCTTGTTCCAGAGTTTGGAGTAAGTTCATTTTTGAAGTACTTTCAAGTTTGTCAGTTCGTGCGCGCTACACAAAAGGCATCAAGTTGCGATCAAATAATTGAGAACGACGCGGCGGGCAGAGGAAAAGTCAACTGCGCATTATAGCTTCGACTGAGGTAATAGGTCGGGACGCAGTTTTGTCGTCAATGCCAGACGCTGCGCCTGCCGCCACGCTTCAATCTTGGCGTGGTTGCCCGACATCAGTACATCAGGCACGCCAACGCCATTCCAAACTTCGGGGCGCGTGTAGTGCGGGCAGTCGAGCAAACCGCTAATCGAGGGGTTAAAGCTGTCTTGTAAATGGCTTTGCTCGTCAGTCAAAACGCCGGGTTGCAGCCGCGCAATCGCGTCTAAAAATGCGACAGCAGCAATTTCGCCGCCCGAGAGCACAAAATCGCCCAGACTGAGTTGGTGCGTGACGTGCGCGTCGATGAAGCGTTGATCGAGTCCTTCGTAGCGTCCGCAAATCAGAATCGCGCCATTTGCAAACGCGCCCTTTGAATCTGCCCACGCCTCGACAACTGATTGCGCAATCGGTTGGCCGATGGGGGAAAAGAGAACGACGGGAACGTTTCCTCGGGCATCTTTGATGGCTGCAAGGCATGCGGCTAGAGGCTCGGCGAGCATTAGCATGCCCGGCCCGCCGCCAAAGGGGCGATCGTCCACGCGTTTGTAGTTGCCTAGGGCGTAATCGCGTAGCTGCCACAGGTGAACATCGATTTGTTTGGATTCAAACGCCCGCCTTGTAATGCCGACACTGAGGAAGGGCTGTATCAATTCGGGGAAAAGGGTGATGATGTCAAAGCGCATCGCGGTATGCTACTGGGTTTTCTCCATCTATCTATCCATCTAAATTAGGAACACACATGAAAGCAACTTTTACGTTAGAGCTAGCCGACGTCAAAAAAATCATGGCAGCCAGCGAAGCTGAGGCTATTAAAAATAATTGGGCAGTGGTGATTGCAATTGCCGACGCTGGTGGGCATTTGCTAGCTTTGCAGCGTTTGGATGGTGTGGCGACTATCTCTGCTGAAATTGCTCCAGCCAAAGCGCGCACCGCTGCTTTGGGTCGCAGAGAGAGCAAGGTTTACGAAGACATCATCAATGCCGGGCGTTATTCATTCCTTAGTGCACCTACCCTGAAGGGCATGTTGGAGGGTGGTGTCCCCATTATGAAGGATGGTCAATGTATCGGCGCGGTGGGCGTGAGCGGCGTGAAATCGACCGAAGACGCGCAAATTGCTAAAGCGGGCATTGCGGCATTAAGCCTTTAAATTTCGCCATTCTTCTAAGGGAGTACAGCTATGTTCCGTTCATTTTTCTTTGCTCGCAAATGGATGCATTGGTCGATTTTGGGCTCGGTGCTCATTTTGTTTGTGACTTGGTACAAAGTGGAGCTGAACGTCAAGATCAACAACTGGTTTGGGACGTTTTATGACTCCTTGCAAAAGGTGTTGCAAAAACCAGGCTCGATGACGCTATCTGAGTACATGGGCATGGCCATGACGTTCTTAGAGATCGCTAGCGTGTCGATTATTTTGGCGGTATTGTTAGACTTTTTTACCAAGCATTTTGTGTTTCGCTGGCGTATGGCGATGAATGATTTTTACGCCGATAACTGGCACAAAGTCCGTCATATCGAGGGTTCTTCGCAGCGCGTACAAGAGGACACTTTGCGTTTTGCTCGGCTGATGGAGAGTTTGGGTGTGAGCTTTATGCGTAGCTTGATGACCTTGGCGGCATTCCTGCCCATTTTGTGGTTACTGTCCGAAAAGGTGGTTGAGCTACCTTGGATTGGCAAGGTAGAGCACTCTTTGGTCTATGTGGCTGTTATTTTTGCTCTGTTTGGTACGGTTGTTTTGGCTGTGGTGGGCATCAAATTACCGGGACTAGAGTTCAACAACCAAAAAGTCGAGGCAGCGTATCGCAAAGAGCTTGTTTTGGGCGAGGATGACGAAGCCCGTGCTGCGCCTCCGACTTTGAAAGAGCTATTTAATCAAGTCAAGATTAACAACTATCGCCTGTACTTTCACTATATGTACTTTGATGTCGCCAAGTGGAGCTATTTACAGTTTGGTGTTTTGGTTCCCCTCATTGCGCTTGGCCCTGCTGTGATAGCGGGCGCACTCACATTTGGTGCTTGGCAGCAAATTGTGCGTGCTTTCGGTCAAGTGGAGAGCTCGTTTCAGTATTTGGTCAACAGCTGGACGGACATTGTGGAGTTGATATCGGTGTTTAAGCGTCTAAGGGCTTTCGAGCAGAGGATACAAGAAGCTTAAGCGCTCGCGCTATAATCATGGGCTTGGCCAATTTTGGCTGAACCTTGCTGCACCACACTATAGACGCTGTGGGTAGCTTTTATCCTCAAGGAGAGTCTATGCGTCATTATGAAATCGTTTTGCTGATCCATCCCGATCAAAGCGAACAAGTCCCAGCCATGCTGGAGCGCTACAAGGGCATGATCACCGCTGGTGGCGGTGTCATTCACCGTGTGGAAGATTGGGGTCGCCGTCAATTGGCTTACCTGATCAACAAGCTCGCAAAAGCCCATTACCTGTGCATCAACATCGAAGCCAATCAGGCTGTGATGGAAGAAATTGAGCATGCTTTCAAATTTAACGATGCTGTGCTGCGTCATTTGACCGTGGTCAAAAAGACAGCCGAAACTGCACCATCTTCAATGATGAAAACAGTTGAGCGCGAAGAAGCACGCAAGACACAACAAGCAGAGTTTGCTGGTCAACGCGATCAGCGCGACGAACGCCACTAAAGGTGAACCGCTACCAAGTCACAGGCACACTACTAGAGAGGCAATCCTTGCGCTACACACCAGCCGGTGTTCCCGCGCTAGATATGCAAATCGAGCATCCATCAGAAGACCAAGGTGGTCACGATGCAACGATCAATCTCGCCGTAGTGGCTTTTGGACTCGTAGCGCAAACCTTAAGTAGCACGCCGCTTGGCAGCACACTCAAGTTAGATGGTTTTTTACGACACAGTGCCAAAAGTAAAAAACTCATCGTTCAAATTGAATCTTTTGAAATTATTTAAATAGGAGTCCATCATGGCCGGACCATCACGTTTTAAGAAAAATGCAGATAAGCGCCCAAAGCGCAACACCCAATCCTTGCTGTTTAAACGCAAGCGTTATTGCCGCTTCACCGTGGCTGATGTTGTTGAGATTGATTACAAAGACGTGGATACATTGCGCGACTTTTTAGCCGAAAACGGCAAAATCATCCCAGCACGCTTGACGGGCACACGCGCGATTTATCAGCGTCAACTCAACACCGCTATCAAGCGCGCTCGCCAGTTGGCGATGTTGCC
>JANPAY010000248.1:0-12722 GCA_031430155.1 Comamonadaceae bacterium | reverse complement strand
TCGATATTTTGGCCAAGCGCTCTCAATCACTCAATTTAAAAGAACTGAGCGAACTAGCAGGGCTACACCCCTCCACAACGCACCGTATCCTCGGCGACTTGGTACTCGGTCGCTATGTGGAACGTCCGCAAGCAGGTGTTTACAGACTAGGACTAAGATTTTTAGAGTTAGGTAATTTAGTTAAAAGCCGTCTTGATGTGCGTGAAGCCGCGCTCATTCCTATGCGTGCGTTGCACGATAAATTGGGACAACCCGTTTCCTTAAGCGTTCGGCAAGGCGATAGCATTGTGTATATTGATCGTGCGTATTCGGAGCGCTCGGGGATGCAGGTGGTACGCGCCATTGGTGGTCGCGCCCCACTGCATCTCACATCGGTTGGTAAGCTATTTTTATCGCTAGATACAGAAGCTCAGCTCAAGTCCTATGCTGAACGGACAGGCCTAAAAGGTCAAACGAGCAATAGCATTACGAATTTAGAGGCGCTCAAAAAAGAACTTAAATTAGTTGCCAAGGCACAATCGGCCTACGACAAAGAAGAGTTAGAGCTAGGTGTCAGATGCATCGCATCGAGCATTCATAACGATCGAGGTGAATTGATTGCAGGTTTGTCGATTTCAGCACCCACCGAGCGATTGAAAACGGAATGGATGGTAACGTTACAAGATACAACGGAGATGATCTCAGCAGCGCTCGGCTATCAAGCCTAGCTTCGCAAGTTAGGCATGCGGCGCATTCGCAGGGCGGGTTTCTAGCCAAGCCTTGACACGCTCAGCATCGCCAAGGCGAGAGTACTTGCCCATAGAGTCCAAAAATACCATGACCAGCTTACGACCAGCGACCTTGGTTTGCATCACTAAGCAACGACCAGCAGCGGTGATGTAGCCCGTTTTTTGTACTTCGATGTCCCAATTAGGATTGGATGTGAGGCGATTGGTGTTGACGTATTGCATGGTGCGCTTGCCAACCGCCAACTGATAACCATGCGAGGTAGAGAGCTCGCTCACCGTTATATTTTGCGACGCAAAAGCAACGAGTTTCGCTAAGTCTTGTGCCGTTGAGCGGTTATCACTTGAGATACCCGTGGGTTCAACGTAATGCGTATTCGTCATGCCCAGCATCAATGCCTTAGCATTCATCAAACGAACAAATTCATCAATCCCTGCCGGATAAGTTCTGCCCAATGCATAAGCGGCGCGGTTTTCACTCGACATTAAAGCCAGATGCAACATATCACGGCGAGTCATCGATGTGCCAGCTCTTAACCGAGAAAAGCTTGCATGACGAATGTCATCGTTTGTAATTGTGATAACTTCATCCATTGGTAAATTAGCTTCGCTAATGACAATGCCAGTCATTAATTTGGTAATGGATGCAATAGGCAACACCGCAGATTCATTCTTACTAAACAGAACTTCATTGGTATCTTGATCGATCACCAAGGCCACGCTGGACTTGAGATCTAGCTCATCAGCCGCACTGTGGAGTCCCGTAAGCCGTCCCATCGAAGGCCCCTCATAGGAGGCACGCGCAAAGCGTTTGGCACGAATGACTTTTTTAGTGGCAACGTTAGATTTCTTCACCTGCTTAGAAGCAGTTGCCACTTTCTTCTTTTGCACTTCCGCCTGCACATTGATTGCAAACACAAGTGATAAAACGGTCACGAAAATAGGAATGAATCGCATAGTTGTCCTTATCTGCGTCTATAAATGACACAAAAAGATAAGCCCTGAGTGTAACAAAGAAAAAGGGTTTACGATTGCTCGTAAACCCTTGATTCTATTGAGTGAGTTGGTGGGATGTGCGGGGGTCGAACCCACGACAAACGGATTAAAAGTCCGCTGCTCTACCAACTGAGCTAACATCCCACTCTTGCTTCGCAGCAAAGCCTTCGATTATAGCCTCGTTTTTTCTACTTTGGCAAGCGCCTTGATGATCCAACCCGCTGCGCAAAGGCCAAAAGTAGCTGTGACGCTCACACTAGAGCCAAATCCATGGCAGTTCAGTGAGCCGTCTGATTCAGAGTCGATCTCTGACGCCACGCCCTCTAAGTCCTGCATTGGCAGTTGCACAGATTCTTGACTATAGACGCAGGCCACACCCAGCTTACCCTCCCGAGCTGCACCGTGTTGGCGGCGTAAGCTATAGCGCATCTTGGCGAGCAGCGGATCGTGGGTCGTTTGTGACAAATCATTGATTTGCACGAGCTCCGCTTGTTGCTTGCCGCCCGCCGCACCAACAGTGATAAATGGTATTTTTTTTTGCCTCAAGGCCCATGCCGCCAAAGCAGTCTTGGTCGCCACTTGGTCGCAGGCATCAATCATCCCCATGACAGGTGAAAAAGATTGGCTATTTGCAAACAAGCTTGGCCAGTTCTCTGGCGTGACAAAGTCATCGATTAAATGGATTTGGCAACCAGGATTAATGTCCGTCATCCGTTCGCGCATCGCTTCAATTTTGGCTTTGCCAAGGGTAGAGCCCATTGAATGAACTTGTCTATTGATATTGGACTCGGAGACGTGATCCATGTCGATCAGTGTGATACGCCCTACCCCGCTACGCACCAAAGCTTCTGCGCTCCAAGAGCCAACGCCACCTATGCCAACGACAACAACATGAGATGAAAAAATTTGCGCTGCGCCGTGCGCGCCATGTAGCCGAGTGAGCCCACCAAACCGCCGTTCATGATCGATCACAAGCGATCCAAGCGCCAGATTTGATATTTGATCGCAAGGACTGCGCCAAACAAGATGCCAGCAGTAGCAATAAAACTGCCCAAAGCTAAAGTCGAAACCCCCGACAAGCCTTGTCCAACGGTGCATCCCATAGCCGTGACGCCGCCAACGCCCATCAAGACAGCGCCGACTAAGTGATTGGCCACGTCTTCAACGCTGCCAAAGCCCTCCCAGCGAAAGGTGTTGGACAACTGAGCTTGGATAAAGCCGCCAACCAACACGCCGAAAACACTTACGATGCCCAAGGTCAACACTTTGCCTTTATCGCTAAAAAACATGAGCCAATCGAGTATGTAGGCCATAGGAGCCACAAAACTTAAAGATTCTGCTCGACCCGAGTTGGTGGCTAAAAAAGCTTCTTGCAAAGTGTCGGGATGCTCTGGCAGATAGCCGAGATTTCCGCTGACCCACCACATCGCCACAATCACGCCGCCAATCACGATGCTGGGCAACCAAGCAGACATGTTTCTCATCGCAGAGTTACGAAGCGCCCACGCAACCAAGGCTACTGCCAACACACAAGAGATTAGAAGTCGCAAACTGGCAGTTGGCATGAAGGCTGGGATGTCAAACAAATCAACTGTGTTGACACGCACAACCGCGGTGATGCCTTTCAGCGTCGCAAAGGCGGCAACGGCCATGACAACAAAAACAACGACCGATTTCAGGCTCCCTGAGCTAATCCGTAACAAAGTTTTATTACCGCAGCCTGATGCCAGCACCATACCGAAGCCAAACAAAAGACCGCCTAAAGCAAACGATAGCCAAAGCACTTTAGACGAAACATAAAGTGTTTTTTCTGGACTGAGCAAGCCCGCATAAGCCAAACCAGCAAAGCCAAGCATGGCTACGGCAATCGCCATCGCCCACATGTGCATTCGTGTCCAGTCTTGCATGTTGACGATGTCGCTGACTGCGCCCATCGTACAAAAATGACTTCTTTGTGCAGCAAATCCAAAGACGATAGATAGTGCAAAAGCAGCCCACAAAACCTGGCTTGTAAGAGCCGCCACGTCAATAGTTGGCATAGAAGAACCTCTTTTTGAAAAACTATTTTTATTTCAATCGCGACAGACGATCTTTAGCCGCAACAGCCGCTTCGGACTGAGGATAAATTCTCACCAAATCCTCTAGAGTACGGCGAGCGCTACGCGTGTCTTTCAACTCAATCTGGCTATTCGCCATAGCCAGTAAGGCTTCCGGAGCTTTGCTTGATGTGGGATTGGCATCTACAGCCGATTTAAAGTTAACTATCGCTTCCCTGTACTCGCGATTCGCATACTGCGCATTACCCAGCCAAAACAAACCCAGCGATTGATAACCACTTTGCGGGTAACGGCGCAAAAAATCAATAAATGACTGCGTTGTTGACTTAAAGTCACCTTTTCGGAACAGCGCCAGCGACGCATCGTACTCCTTCACTTCCGATGGATCAGCCAAGAACTCTTTGCCATCAGGGTTCACTTTAATAGGTTCTAAGCGGCGCATTCGATCGTCCACACCTTGCGCCAAATCACGCTGACGGCGCTGTATTTCGCTCACATCTTTTGCCAACTGCTCTTGCTGGCCGACTTGCTTAGATAGGTCGCTACGCAACTGTTCGATCAGTGTTTGTAAATCCAACAAACTGCGTTTGATTTGTGCATTCTCATCACGTAGATTTTGTATGCTTTGCTGTGCGAGCTGCAAATTTTGCAATGTTTGCTTATCTTGTATACGCGCCAGTTCTATCACTTCCACCTTTTGCCTTAAATCAAGAATAGCTTTGCGCGCCTCTTCATCATCAAAGAGACCCGCAAAGCTAATAGATGTGCAACCAAGCCATAACGCTGAAAGCACAATAAGAAATCTAAATTTTGCAACTTTCAGCAACATATCATTGGCCTTTATAAAACTCAAGGCGCAGCAATCTCTACGCGACGATTTTTAGCACGAGCTTCTTCGTCTGTGGCCGCACTAGCTGGCTTCTCTTTGCCAAAGCTGACCGCCTCCATTTGTGGCTCAGTGACCCCCAAAATAGCAAGCGCGCGTTTGACCGCATCAGCACGCTTTTGTCCGAGCGCCAAGTTGTATTCACGTCCACCCTGATCATCCGTATGTCCACCTAAAGAAACTTTAGCGTTACGGTTGGTGGTTAAAAATTTAGCTTGTGCTTCTAAAAGACCTTGGTACTCTTGTTTGACAACATAGCTATCGAAGTCAAAATACACAATACCAGGCTTTACTACAGCAAGGGGCGGCGCTTCGATTGGTTTGATATCTCGAAGCGTGATGTCTGCCTGTGGAGGCGGTGCAGGCGGCGCAACAGGTTCGGGCGCACGATCCATTACGGGCGCCTGCTCAGTAATGGGAACCTTCGTTCCGCAAGCCACAAGCATTGCTACGCTGAAAGCGAGTAAAAATAGTTTTGTACGAATCATGAAAAGCTCCTAAGTAAAGTTATTTTAAAGTACCGCCTTGAAAAACGCCCCAATCAGGCTCTCGAATATCGCCCAATGCTGCCGTCAGTTTAGATTTCACACGGCCATCTAAAGTCGTCGTCATAAGCGCCTCTTGCCAGCGACTGCCACTTGCAATTTGCGTCGCGTAAATGATTTGTTTACCGTTAGCACTAAAGCTTGGGCTCTCATCGGCATCAGTGTCTGTGAGTGGCTGCACGGCTCCCGAAGCTAAATCCTGTATGACTAGTTTGAAAGCGCCACCAATTCGTGAAATAAAGGCAAGTTGCTTGCCGTTTGGACTAACGGCTGGCGAAATGTTGTAGTTACCAGAAAAGCTAATGCGCTGTGCTGCACCGCCGCTAACAGACATGCGGTAAATCTGAGGGCTACCTCCTCGATCACTGACAAAATAAATATTTTGCCCGCCAGGTGCAAAGACAGCCTCGGTATCAATACTGAGTGAGCTCGATAATTTACGAGGTTCACCGCCACCCGCTGAGGGCAACAAGAACATCTGCGATCCACCATCACGGCTCAGGGTCACCACTAAATTACGACCATCAGGAGACCACGCCGGAGAGCTGTTCGATCCTTTAAAGTCGGCCACCACGCGGCGACGGCCTGTTGCGACTTCATGAACGTATACCACGGGCTTACGTGACTCAAACGATACGTAAGCGAGCTGCTGTCCATTGGGTGACCAAGCAGGAGAAATGATTGGCTCACTGCTTGCAAGCGCAGAGCCTGCCCCTTCACCATCGGAGTCTGCAACCCACAAATTGAACCTAGGCGCTGTGCTACCACCCGTTTTTGTAATGTAAGCAATACGAGTTGCCGCGACACCCTTTTCCCCGGTTAACTTCTCATAAATCCAATCGGCGATGCGGTGTGCGGTATAGCGCAGTTCAGCACTACCCACCACGAGATTTTGCGCGCCCAACTCAACGCCTCGCACTGCATCCCACAAACGGCATCTGACATCAAAACGACCATCCGCCAAGCGACTATTACTTCCCACCAGCAGGGTATCAGCACCAAGCGACCTAATGCGAAACCATTCGGGGCGACTGGTTTCATCTAAACCACTCACACCATCCACAGAACGGAACACGCCCGATCGCACTAGGTCGGCCTGGACGATAGCACCCATTTTTTGCGGTGCTAGCTCATCACCTCTAAATGCAACGATCGCGAGGGGAAGTTGCGTCGCACCTATGCCAGAGACTTCCACGCGAAACTGTGCCAACGCGGAGTGGCTTGCCAAGCCCATACTGGCAAGGCCTGTAGCTTGTGCGATTACTTGTCGGCGAGTAAAAAAAGTCATCATGTCTTCGATTGTTTTTTAGATTGATTCAAAAAGTACAACTGAAAATATTTATAAAACGTCGCTTGTGCTTGCATTTGGCACACCACAAAACCCAGCGCGCCATCTAAAAATCCTAGCCGAATGATATAGCTTCGCATAAAAGCGACAACAGACGAGGCCAATGCACGACTAATTGAAGTTGACTTTCCTGCTTGAAATTTTTGTATGGCCCACGCCTCACTATAAATTTTGAGCTTATCCCAGTAATGGTTAGGCGTAGGATAACTAAAGTGCAACAAAGGGTAATCCAAGGATACCGTTTGGGTATTTGGCACCACCGCTTGCAGACTTTCATGGACTAAATGATCATTAAATCGCGCGGCACCGCGCTTAAACAACCGAGTGACTCGGTCAGGTGACCAGCCACAATGATCAATCCATTGCCCACAAAACGAGGTGCGACGCGGCATATCAAAGATGCTGTCCGTATCCGATTCCATCGCCTTCTGAATTTCCCGCACCAACTCTGGTGTCACGCGCTCATCGGCATCAATCGACAAAATCCAATCCCCCTTTGCCAAATCCAAGGCTCTATTTTTTTGCCTCCCAAAACCTGGCCAATCAGCTGTCGTCGTCACGCGCGCACCCATCTGCTGGGCAATCACGACCGTGTCGTCTAAGCTACTCGAGTCCACCACAATGACTTCCCCTGCAAAAGAAACAGACGCCAAACACGCCGCAATATTGCTAGCTTCGTTTTTGGTAATCACAATAACACTGAGGGCGTGGAGTTCGGACATGCTTCAATTATGATCGCGGTACTTATGTTTTCTCTAGACGCTATTCGAAAATTTTATGCTCGTCTAGGCCGAATCCAGCCTTATTTTGAGAATGCTGGATTGCCTATTTTGGGTATTTTCATTGCCACACTGCTGGTGTCCCTCACCGAGCCTGCCATCCCCGCCCTGCTGCAACCCTTGTTGGATAAGGGTTTCGTGGGTAACGGTCTATCGCTTTGGAAGGTACCAGCCGCCATCATTGGATTATTTGCGCTGCGCGGTTTAGCAGGATTTTTGGCCCAGTATTTTTTAGCCGTGCTGTCCAACAACGCCATGCAAAAACTGCGTACCGCTTTATTTGCAAAAATGCAGCGCATTCGTATCAATGAACTAGCCAAAACAACATCCAGCAGTCTCTCCAACACGATCGTGCACGAGATTCAAAATGGTACCACTCAACTTGTCAACAGCTTGCTCTCCATTTTGAAAGACAGTCTCACATTGATGGCACTTTTGGCGTATTTACTCTATCTCAATTGGCAACTCACGCTTATCGTCTTTACGATTATTCCGGGTGTAGCCGCCATCATGAAATATTTTTCTAAACGCTTAGGCCGCATTGCTAGGGTGGTGCAAAAAACAACGGATGACCTTGCTTACGTGGTGGAGGAAAACGTGCTGGCGCAGCGCATGGTTCGCCTGCATCACGCACAAGACTTGCAAACCGCACGCTTTGAACTCCTCAGCGCAGCAATGCGTCGTCTTAGCATCAAAGGCATCATGGGCGGATCGGCCATGACACCCCTTACGCAAATGCTGGCTGCAACCGCACTATCCGCCGTGATATGCATCGCGCTTTGGCAAAACAACGCGGGGACAAGCATCAGTGTGGGCGGCTTCGCCGCTTTTATTATTGCGATGCTAATGCTTGTTGCGCCTATCAAGCACCTCTCGGAAGCCGCAGCCCCCTTGGTTCGCGGACTTGCTGCGGTTGAACGTGGTCTCGACTTTGTGGACTCACTGGTAGACGAAACGTCGGGGGACTTATCCGCGCCGCTACAAAAAACTAGCACCACAGCACTGCGTTTTGAGGACATCAAACTGCGCTACAAAGATGCCAGCGGATGGGCCTTGGATGGCGTATCACTCGATATCCAAAGTGGTCAAAAAGTTGCCTTAGTGGGCACATCGGGGTCAGGCAAAACCAGTCTTATCAATTTACTGCCGCGCTTTTTAGAGCCTACCGAAGGGGATATCTTTTTAAACGGACAAGCTATTGGCGACTGGGATTTGATTGCGCTGCGCAAGCAATTCGCGTATGTCAGCCAAGATGTGGTGATGTTTAACGACACGCTGGGCGCCAATGTTGCGCTTGGCGATCCGACTCCCTCACTAAGCCTTATCCGACAAGCCTTGCAGGCCGCTCACCTTGGCGAGCTTGTCGCCTCCCTGCCTAGCGGCATCCATACGATGGTTGGTCACAATGCGGCTCAGTTATCAGGCGGTCAGCGTCAGCGCTTGGCCATTGCCCGCGCCATTTATAAAAATGCGCCCATCTTGTTACTGGATGAAGCCACCTCGGCCTTGGACAACGAATCGGAGCGTGCCGTACAACAAGCGCTAGACGAGCTGATGAGAGGGCGCACCACGCTGGTTGTCGCGCATCGCCTCTCAACCGTGCAAAGTGCGGATTGCATTGTGGTGATGGAACGTGGCAAGGTTATAGAAATGGGTACGCACGAAACCTTGCTTATGCAAGGCGGCCACTATGCACGGCTATACCAGATGGGGCTATCGGATTGAATTACCGCCCCGACATTGACGGCCTACGTGCCCTTGCCGTTTTAGCCGTTCTTATCTTCCACGCCTTTCCAAATGCCTTGCCTGGGGGATTTGTGGGTGTTGATATTTTTTTTGTTATCTCGGGTTTTCTGATCACCACCATCTTGCTCAAGCAACTGGAAGCTAATCAATTTTCGCTCACACATTTTTATGCCCAGCGCATCAAACGCATTTTCCCCGCGCTAGCAATAGTGCTGATTTTTTGCTTGTGGGTGGGATGGATTGCGTTGACTTCAGGCGAATACAAACAACTAGGGCGATATACGGCAGGCGGCGCCGCCTTTTTAAATAATTTTTTATTCTGGCGTGATGCGGGTTATTTTGATTCTGCCGCTGCTACCAAGCCGCTGCTTCATTTATGGTCCTTAGCCATAGAGGAGCAGTTCTATTTAATCTGGCCGTTGTTATTGTTCGCCGTCCACAAAGTACAACAAACGAACGCGAAGGCTCAAGGCAAAGCTCTTCTGATTGGCGTTATTTTTTGTACTTCACTGATCTATAGCTACCAGCTCCTGGGTCGTGATCAGACAGCCGATTTTTACTCCCCATTCGCTAGGTTTTGGGAACTCATTGTTGGTGCAGCTTTGGCTTATCAGCATAACCAGCGGCCATCGTCAAATCTATCCAAACGCGCAGGTTTGTTGCTTGCGGTTTTAGGGGTTGGTTTGTTACTGCTGAGCTTGACGCTCATCGATCAAACGTATGCTTTCCCAGGTCTGTGGGCGCTACTCCCCACACTGGGCACGGCCTGCCTCATCGCGGCTGGCCCTACCACCTATATCAGCAAGCAATGGCTTGCGAGCCGTCCTCTCGTTTGGGTGGGACTCATTAGCTATCCTCTTTATCTTTGGCACTGGCCGCTGCTCACTTTTGCCCGTATCTTCGAGGGACAAACACCCTCGGTGGCCGTGCGCTGCATCTTGCTTTTAGTTAGCGTGGGCCTCGCTTTTTTAACGTATCAATTCATAGAACGTCCGATTCGATTTCCAAATAGCCAACGCAAAATATCTAAAAATGTCGTTGGCATCTTATGCATCACCATGCTCGGATTGTTTTTCGCAGGCTATGCCATCACTCGAAACGAAGGCCTGCCCTTTAGACATTACGAGCGTTTGAATGCCGACGCGAGCAGCATTGTGCTGGGCGCAGATCGCGACTTGCTTAAGCACTCATGCGGCCTACCGCAAGACCTAGCCGCTCGATTTGAATGGTGTTTGAGCCAAAATAAATCAACACCCCCGCGCTTTGCCGTGATTGGTGATAGCAAGGGTGAAGCCTTGTACTACGGACTAGCGCGAGAATCAAGGCAAGATGAAAATTGGATGCTGCTAGGCTCTTACCCAACGTTTAAGTTACAAAAAAATGAGCCTTCCTATCTACTGGAGCTTGCTTTAAGTCAGCTCGAACATGATCAAGGTATACAAACAGTGGTACTCGTCAGCAGCTACAGACATCTTTTCCCGACCGATCACATCAATGGTTTTATTCAAAAAAGTTATAGTGCTGCAGACATTGAACAAGCGGTTGATGAGCAAAATATAGTGCTGCGCAGGCTTCAGTGGGCAAACAAAAAGGTGGTCTTTGTTATCGACAACCCGACTTTACCCGACCCTGGCAGTTGTATTGAAGGCGAGATGATCTCGCTGCCTGTGCTGAATCGTTTGCTCTATCGTGCGGCCAACCCACATTGCAAAATGACATACTCAGATCATTTAGCGGGCACATCGGCTTATCAACAATTTATCAAATTACTAGCCAAACGCAATCCAGATCTGATGATTTTTGATACTATGCCACTACTGTGCGATGTCTCATCTAACAATTGCACTTACTACGAGGCACGACAATTTTTGTATAGTTATGGCGATCACCTCTCGGACTACGCCAATTCAAAAATTGCGAAGCAATTATTGCCTTTGATTCGTCGCCAATAACGCACCCATCATCAGCAAGATGAATTCACCCATCCCCGCGCCAAAAAATGGGCAATTCATCATGCTCATCAAGAACGTAATTGCTAGCGTCGCCTTCAGTGCCTGCTGCGTGGATGAATCCAACTGATGTGAATCACGATAAATTGCTGCAAAAATGGCGAGTAAAAAAGCTAGTCCAATAAGGCCTCCTTCAACCATCCAAAGTAAAAATTGCTGATGCGGATTGCTAGGTGGATTTACCTGATCGGCGCCACCAAAACGAATGTAATTGACTCGCCAACTGCCGACACCATGTCCAATCAAAGGCTTATCCTGTATGGCTTGCAGCGATTTGGCCCAATAATCCAAACGCTGCGCCTGCGATGTATCAAAGTTGCCCTTTTGATATTCCAGCACATCCCTCTCTATCTCAGCCATTTTGGTTTGAAATCGCGTCGAAACGAACCCAAGCGTGAACGCCATCACAATTGGCAAAAGCACAGCGGCAGGTCTGAATTTTTTCGGCAGCAACCAAAAAACTGCGCACGAAATCGCAAGAATCATCACGAGATAGCCTGTTCGGCCTGTCATGACAAAAAATACGTTGGCTATCGTGAGCACTAGCGCAATTGTCACAACGATTTGACGCCGTTTTTCTGAAATCTCAGAGCGCAAAAACCACACAATTACAAGCATCAGCGTACTCATGACTGGCTGCTCTAATGTGCTAGCAAACACAATGCCTGCGCCCAGTGGGAATTCGGCCATCGCCCATGGCAGTGGCACACCTAGCCATAAAAGCCAAGAGCTAAGGACGACAAACATTTGGCCAACGACGAGTGCCGCAAGCACTTTTAAAGCGTCGCGCCTTGTCTCAATCAAATAGTAAACGGCAGGCAACACCCACAGCCTCGCGTGACGCATGAAACTAACCATGCGTTCGCTGTCACCACCTTCACTCCAAAGCAGTGAAAATTACATCCAGGCGAGCCCCAGTGCAATAGCCGTGAAGGTGAGGTAGCTGCTTTTTGCAAAACGGAGCTGTCCAACACGCCATAGACTCATCATCTTTGCCAGAATCGCCAACACGATAAGCAACTTAGAAATTGACACCAAAGCCACGCCCATACTGACCGACACAGCCAAGCAGTAGACGGCCGCCATGCTGAATGGATGCGTGAAATATGGGCGCGATTGTGAATGCAGCATCAACAAGGCTTGCGATAATTCGCGAGACTAATCACGTTGTGCACCACATCAGTCGACTGGTAGGGCGCGATCAAACGCAAACACCAAGGCACGTCATGGTACGAAGTGACCTCAGGATAGGTAAAGAGCACCAAGGTCGGCTTGCCCAGCGCCACAGCCATGTGATATGGGCCTGAATCAGTCGAAATAAAAACATCAGCCGAGCTAATAACACCAGTCAAACCACTGATGGATGATTGCCCAGCCCAGTCGATGATGTAATCCGTAAGACCCCATTTTTTCTCATACTCCGCTATAAATGCTTGATTAATATCCTGCTCAAACGTCGCGCCCGTGAGCACCAGACGGAACGGCATCTGAGCGTAAAGGCAACCGAGCGCATCAACCAGTAGGTCCAAATTCGGACGCTTGTGCAGCGCATCTGGTGTGCCGCAACCAATATTGAGACCAATCACCATAGGACTTGAGGGTAATTTTTCAAGCTCTACCTCGAGCTGCTC
>JANPAY010000247.1:0-3997 GCA_031430155.1 Comamonadaceae bacterium | reverse complement strand
CTAAAGGCTTGATCGTTGAAGCACGCTTGGACAAAGGTCGTGGCCCTGTGGCAACGGTTCTTATTCAGTCGGGCACATTGAAGGCGGGCGATGTGGTGCTGGCAGGTTCTTGCATGGGACGCGTGCGTGCTATGTTGGACGAAAATGGCAAATCCATCAAATCTGCTGGACCCTCAATTCCTGTAGAAATTCAAGGTTTGACCGATGTTGCCATGGCTGGAGACGATTTCATGGTGATGGCTGATGAGCGACGTGCCCGTGAAATTGCCAACTACCGCTCTGGTAAATTCCGTGACACGAAATTAGCCAAACAACAAGCCGCCAAGCTGGAGAATATGTTTACCGATATGGCTGCGGGTGATGTGCAAATGTTGCCCATCATTATTAAGGCTGACGTGCAGGGCTCACAAGAAGCACTTGGGCAGTCACTGCTCAAGCTCTCGACCGACGAAGTCAAGGTTCAGATCGTGTATGCAGGTGTAGGTGGCATTAGTGAGAGCGATGTCAACTTGGCCATTGCCTCTAAAGCGGTTGTGATTGGATTCAACACTCGCGCTGATGCGCAAGCCCGCAAGCACGCCGAACATAACGGCGTGGATATTCGCTACTACAACATCATTTATGACGCAGTGGACGAACTGAAAGCCGCAATGGGCGGCATGCTGGCACCTGAGAAGCGCGAAGAAGTCATTGGCTCTGCCGAAATTAGGCAGGTGTTCAAGGCCAGCAAGGTCGGATCGATCGCAGGTTGTATGGTGCTCACAGGTATCGTTCGTCGCACGGCACGTCTTCGTTTGCTACGAAACAACACCGTCATTTATACGGGCGAGCTTGAGTCGCTTAAGCGTTTTAAAGATGATGCGAAAGAAGTCAAAGAAAGCTTCGAGTGTGGCTTGAATATTAAGGGCTACAACGACATTGAAGTCGGCGATGTGCTCGAGTTCTTTGAGATTAAAGAAGTGGCGCGGACGTTGACTTAAAGAGCGCGATTGAGCATGAAAAAGCAGTCCTCCATCCCTAACCGCAGCTTGCGCGTCGCCGACCAAATCCAGCGTGATTTGGGCGAGTTGATCGCACGTGAAGTAAAAGATCCGCGGGTTGGGATGGTGACGATTACGGGCGTGGATGTCACGCCTGATTACGCGCATGCGAAAGTGTTTTTTAGTCTGTTGATGGGCGATAAAGAGGAGTGCATCAAAGGTTTGAATAAGTCGGCGGGTTACTTACGAAGCTTGCTTTTTAAACGATTGATGATTCATACGGTGCCGACCCTGCATTTTGAATACGACCGCACGTCGGAGACGGCGGCAGATATGAATGCCTTGATAGCTAAAGCGCTGTCGACTACGGCCAAGGAAGATTAGTTTTGAAGGTGGATCGTCCCGCAAGGGTCAAAATTGTGCGCCGTCCTTTGCATGGTGTGCTGCTGCTAGATAAGCCGCTGCACTTGTCGAGCAACGATGCGCTGCAAAAGGTGAAGTGGTTATTGCGCGGTGAAAAGGCGGGACATACGGGGACACTCGATCCGCTGGCGACAGGTGTTTTGCCGATTTGTTTTGGCGCAGCGACTAAGTTTTCGCATATCCATTTGGATGCGGAGAAAACCTATGTGGCTACATTGAAGTTGGGTGTCAAGACGAGTTCTGGAGATGCGGAAGGCAGCGTCATTAAGGTGCGTGAGGTGACGTCGGAGATGGTCTCGCAGGCCATGCTGGATATGGCTTGCACGAGGTTCACAGGAAAAATTTCGCAGGTGCCACCGATGACCAGTGCTCTAAAGAAAGATGGCAAGCCGCTCTATGAGTTGGCCAGGCAAGGAATTGAAGTGGAACGTGCAGCGCGAGAAGTGACGATTCACAAACTTGTCATCGAACGAGTAGAAGATGACTTGTTACGGTTAACGGTGACTTGCAGCAAGGGCACTTACATCCGAACATTGGGCGAGGATATTGGCGATGTGCTGGGATGCGGTGGTCATTTGATTAGCTTGCAGCGCACAGCAACAGGGGATTTTGATATTGCTAATGCTGTGACGTTGGCACAGCTGGAGGCCTTATCGGACCTGGCTCGTGAGGCGTATTTGATGCCTGTGGATGTGATGCTTGCAGCTTACGTGCGAGTGGATTTGGATGATGAAAATGCAGGTCGCTTCTTAAGCGGCGTGCGGCGTAGGACGGAATTAAAAGACAACGAGTTTGTGGCGGTCTATGGCCCCAAAGCGCAGCTTTTAGGTTCGGCGCACATTAAAGCGGGGGAGTTGATTCCGACCCGCTTGCTCAGTCCTTTGGATATTGGGCAAATACAACAGATTTTTTGACAACGATTTTTTAGGAAGAAGAGAGAAAACCATGCGACAACAAATTAGAAACATCGCCATCATTGCGCACGTTGACCACGGAAAAACCACCATGGTTGACAAGTTGCTGCGCCAGTCTGGCACTTTTGCCGATCACGAAAAAGTGGTCGATACCGTGATGGACAACAACGCTATCGAGCGCGAGCGTGGCATTACGATTTTGGCTAAAAACTGCGCCGTGAGCTGGGAAGGTACGCACATCAACATCGTTGATACTCCCGGTCACGCGGACTTTGGCGGCGAGGTAGAGCGCGCGCTATCGATGGTGGACGGTGTGGTGCTACTCATCGACGCGCAAGAAGGCCCTATGCCGCAAACTCGCTTCGTGACAAAGAAAGCATTGGCACTTGGCCTGCGTCCTATTCTTGTTGTGAACAAAGTGGACAAGCCGGGTGCGCGTCCAGACTTTGTGGTGAACGCAGCCTTTGATTTGTTTGACAAACTCGGCGCAACCGATGAGCAGTTGGATTTCCCAGTGGTCTACGCCTCGGGTATCAATGGCTGGACATCAATGGTCGAGGGCAAACCCGGTGAGCAGTGGGGACCTGATATGTCGGCGCTGTTCAATACCGTGCTCGAGCATGTACCTGCACAAAAGGGTGATCCTGAGGCACCATTGCAGTTGCAAATCTCTGCGCTCGATTTCTCTACCTTCGTGGGCCGTATTGGTGTGGGTCGTATTAGCCAAGGCACGATCAAGCCCATGATGGATGTGGTCGTCATGGAAGGTTTGGACGGTAAAGCTGTCAAAGGCCGTGTCAATCAAGTGCTCAAATTCCAAGGACTTGAGCGCATTCAAGCGACGGAAGCTGGCCCTGGTGACATCGTGCTGATTAACGGCATTGAGGGCATTGGCATTGGGGTGACAGTCACCGATCCCATCACACCCGCACCGCTGCCGATGCTAAAAGTTGATGAGCCAACTCTGACTATGAACTTTTGCGTGAACACCAGCCCTTTAGCAGGTCGTGAGGGCAAGTACATCACTAGCCGTCAAATCTGGGATCGCTTGCAAAAAGAGTTGCAACATAACGTTGCACTGCGCGTCTCTGAAACTGACGAAGAAGGTATTTTTGAAGTGATGGGTCGCGGTGAGTTGCACTTGACCATCTTGCTAGAAAACATGCGCCGCGAAGGTTACGAGATGGCTGTCTCTAAGCCGCGCGTGGTCTTTCGCGATGTCAATGGCGAAAAGCACGAACCCATTGAAATGGTCACTGCCGACGTCGAAGAAATCCACCAAGGTGGCGTGATGCAGGCCCTCGGCGAACGCAAGGGCGAGCTGGTCAATATGGAATCCGATGGCCGTGGCCGTGTACGCCTTGAGTACCGCATTCCAGCGCGTGGTTTGATTGGTTTTACTAATGAGTTTTTAAACTTGACACGTGGCTCTGGACTTATTTCCAATATTTTTGACAGCTACGAAGCGCACAAAGGCGACATCGGTGGACGCAAAAATGGCGTGCTGATTTCTATGGACGATGGCGAAATCTTTACCTATGCACTGGGCAAGCTGGATGACCGTGGCCGTATGTTCGTGAAAGCCAATGACCCTGTGTACGAAGGCATGATTGTGGGTATCCATAATCGTGACAACGACCTGGTGGTCAATGCGACGCGTACCAAACAGCTCACCAACTT
>JANPAY010000246.1:0-3404 GCA_031430155.1 Comamonadaceae bacterium | reverse complement strand
ACAAGTGCTAGTTCAATAGTTGTACATGGTACTAGTAGTGGTGCATCAGCTAGATCATTATCAACCCTAGAAACAGCAACTACCCTAGGAGGAACTTATTCAACAGTTACTCCTGGTGGAAATGTATCCACAATTACTTCAACTTCTTGTGGAACCATCACAATCACAGGGTTAAATATTTCAAGTGGTTCATTTGTAAGATTTACATTTAGTGGAAATGTAAATCTTAGTAGTTTTGTTGTAACTGCTGTTTCTGGTACTCCTCCAGATATAGCACTTGCAAATAATATAAGTGGACAGGTTGCTACAGGAAATATTATAAAAAATACAACTAATAATATTATTCATAATTTTCAAACGGCTGTAACTACTGCAAACGCAACATTAAATGCTGTTTCATTTTCTACTACAAATTCTGCAAGTGATGTCACTAATTATAAATTATGGTATGCATCTACTAATAGTTTTGGCAGTGCTGCTCAAATTGGTTCTACAATTACAACAACTACTGGTACTGGCAGCCATAGTTTTGCTAGTTTAACTCAATCAATAACAAATGGCAATACAGGTTATTTTTGGATTACTACTGATGTGCCAGTTGGTGCAACACCAGGTAATACAATAGATGTTACAGGACTTACCACAAGTAATCTAACATTTGCCTCTGGTAATAAAACTGGATCAACTAGTTCCAGCGGACAACAAACAATTATTGCAGTACCGACAGTTACTACAAATGCTGCAACAAATATTTCTACAACTGATGCAGATTTAAATGGTTCAGTCAATGCTAATGCAGCAACAACTTCTGGTAATATTCAATTTCAATATGGAACTACAATCAGTTATGGCACTAATATAAATGCATCACCAAGTTCAGCTTCTGGTACAAGTAATACTACTGTTGCTAAAACTACATTTAGTGGGAGTACATTAGCAACAAATACATTATACCATTATAGAGTTACAGCAACTAATGCTGCAGGTACTTCAAATGGAAATGATATTACATTTACAACTTTAAGTAATGCACCAACAGTGGGCTCTGGTAATGCAGAATATGGTGGAGGGTTTACTGCAAATTGGACTGCCCCAACTAATGGAGGTAGTGAAACATACACTTATACTTTAGAAGTGGATGATGATAATGCATTTGGTTCAGTAAATGTAACTTATTCAAATATTGCATCTGGTACATTATCACAGGTGGTGAGTGGATTATCAACAAGCACAACTTATTATTTCAGAGTAAAAGCTGTAAACACAGGAGGGAATTCTGCATGGAGTTCAGTCAGTGCTGGAGTTACTACAACTTCACCAACAGCCCCTATAGTTACTACTACTGCTGTTACATTAATTACTGGTACAACTGCAAGCAGTGGTGGTAATGTAACCAGTGATGGTGGAAATACTTTAACTGAAAGAGGATTGGTTTATAGTACAAGTTTAAACCCAACAACTGCTGATACTAAGATTATTGATGGTGCAGCAACTACAGGTTCTTATAGTAGTTCATTAACAAGTTTAACACCTTTAACCACATATCATGTTAGGGCATATGCTATTAATGGTGTAGGCACTAGTTATGGAAGCGATATTAGTTTTAGTACTCTATCAGCTGAACCAACAGTACAAGCCTCAACTGTAACATTTTCGAGTGTTACAGTTAATTCTATGACTATCAATTTTTCTAGTGGTGATGGTACAAATAGGCTAGTTTTACTTAAAGCAGGTAGCATTAGTGCTTCTTCTCCAACAGATGGCTTAACATATACAGCCAACACAACTTTTGGTTCTGGAAGTTTATTAGGAACTGGAAGTTATGTAGTTTATACTGGAACAGGAAACTCAGTTACAGTAACAGGTTTAACATCTGGCACTACTTATTATGCTACTGTATTTGAATTTAATGGTAGTGGTAGCACTGAAAATTATTTAACAACCAGTCCTGCAACTGGAAATCAAACTACAGTAAGTTTAGATTTCAGATCAGCAGCAACTGGAGATTGGGGCAATACTTCAACTTGGGAAATGTATGATGGTGTTTCATGGACTGTTGCAGACCATGTGCCAACAGACTTAGATGGAGTTATCACTATACAAACAGGGCATACAGTTACAGTTGTAGTTAGTAGATCTGCTGACCAAGTAGTTGTAAATACTGGAGGACAAATTACTGTTGCAGCTTCACAAACATTAACAATAGCAAATGGTACATCAACGGATTTTACTTTATCTGGTTTTCTAAAAAATCAGGGCATATTTACATTAAGTAGTGGAGCAACAATGAGTGTTTCTGGTACTTATGAGCATAATGTGAATGGTGGTAATGTTCCAACTTCAACTTGGAATACAGGATCCTATTGTTTAGTAACAGGTGTTACATCTAGCACATCAGTTTCAGGGTTTAGCCAAAATTTTTACAATTTTACATGGAATTGTCCTAGTCAAACTGCCAGCCTTAATTTAGGAATGTATAATACTACAATAAATGGTGATTTTAATTTTTTAAATGGTGGAGCGGGTTCTCAAGAGACAGGTTTGAGTAATGCAGCAGCTGGTGTAGGTCCAACTAATACAATAAATATTATGGGTAATTTCAATGTAAATTCTTCTGTAAATACTAACCAAATATGTGCTCACAGATCAGGTACAGCTAGTACAGTAACTGCATTAACTATTAATATTTATGGAAACCTAAATATTTCAAGTGGTGCATATTATTTTGTTAGGAATAATGGGATAGCTTCAACTACATGGAATTTATTTGGAAATATGAATTTTACTGGTGGATCATTTAATACTACAGGAACTACAGCTTCATTTCATTTTGCAAAAACTGGAACACAGACACTTACAAAATCAGGAGGTACATTTTCAACAGGTACAATTTTTATAGACGGAGTTTCAACAGTTGATGCAGGTACAAGTACATTTGATGGTGCTGTTCCTTTAACTATTAGCTCTGGAGCTACTTTAATTTCAGCTCATGCTTCAGGGTCAATAACAACAAGTGGTACAAAAACATTGAATGCAGCAGCAAATTATATTTTCAATGGTTCATCTGCACAAACACTTTCTGCTTCAATAACTGCTGCTAATAATTTAACTGTGAACAATTCTGCTGGCGTTTCACTTGGGGTTGCAACTGCAATCTCAGGAATCTTAACTGTAACCAGTGGCTCTTTAACTACAGGTGCCAATAATTTAAGTTTAGGAGGTAGTGCTTCTGCACTATTTAACCCAGGAACTACATTAAATATTTCAGGAGGAATAACAGACTTTAATTCAAGACCAGTTACATTTAAGTCTGATAATACTGGTACCGCAAGATTAGGTGCTGTTTTAGGTACTTTATCCAATGCAAATAACGTAACAGTAGAACGTTATCTACCTTTAGGCAA
>JANPAY010000245.1:0-4993 GCA_031430155.1 Comamonadaceae bacterium | reverse complement strand
CGCTGAATGTTTGGGAGGCGTGACGCGAATGAAATCTGCGCCCTCTTCAATCGTTGCGCCCAACTTTCGTAACTCCGTCGCCATAGCCGCAATGCGGTCGGTTTCTTTAACGCGCCAGCTAGCGATATTGCGAAGTGTGGTTATGCCGTCAGCGTACAGCGCCATCACAGCAAGCGTCATGGCAGCATCGGGAATGTGATTGCAATCGAGGTCAATCGCCTTCAAAAAACCTATTGGCTTTGACCAATCCGCTCGCCAAACCGTCAGGCTATTTGCCTCCGACTTCACCTGCACGCCCATTTGCGCCGCAGCCTCAATGAATTTGATGTCGCCTTGGATCGAATCCGCGCCCACGCCTAATATCTGCAAAGGCTTATCCGCCGTGGCCGCCAGCCCACCTAGCGCGACAAAATAACTTGCAGACGAAGCATCGGCTTCCACGTAAATCTCTTTGGGCGACGTGTATTTGGATCCCGCTGGAATCGTGAACCTGCTCCATCCCTCTTGCTGCACGGTCACGCCAAAACGTGCCAAGAGCTTAATCGTGATGTCGATGTAGGGTTTAGAAATCAACTCGCCCACCACGTCCACGCGGATATCTTGCGTGGCGACCAGCGGCAACGCTAACAGCAGCGCCGTCAAAAACTGGCTGGAGACATCGCCACGCACTTGGATGGGAGCATCCAGCTTGAGCTTCGGTTCACCAATTTTGAGCGGCGGGAAACCCTCATTGCCTAGATACTGGATATCGCAACCCAGCAAGCGCAGGGCGTCTACCAAATCGCCAATCGGGCGCTCGTGCATACGCGGAACGCCAGACATTTCATAGCCGCCCGCTTGGCCGCCGCGCAAGGCCAATGCAGCGGTCAACGGCCGCATCGCTGTTCCAGCATTGCCCAAAAACAGCTTTTTCGTCTCACTTGATTTTTCTTTGAGCTGTGCCAATGCCGCAATCATCACACGCGTATCGTCAGAATCGAGCAAATCGTGAATCTGCGTTGGCTCATCACCCGCCATTTCGCACAGCGCTGCAAGTAGCAGTACGCGGTTAGAAATGCTTTTGGAACCTGGTAAACGAACCGTTCCAGCCACGGCTTGCAGCGGCGGAACATCTAAAAATACAGTGTCAAACATAGAAGCTCATTGGGCGTTAAATATCGTCAACAGCACTTTTGTTACTGAGCGCCCAACCGCCACGAAGCGCACTGGCCGTGGCAATGAGTTCTTTCAAAGTCTGCGGACTGCCCAAACGCATCGCATCCTCTAATTTTTTTAAGCTCAACGACATAGCAGTCGATTGCTTCAAGATTTCTTGGCTATTTGCCAAAAATATATCGCTCCAAAGCTCTGGATCACCCGCCGCAATGCGTGTGAAATCTTTAAAGCCAGGGCCTGCCATTTGCAAAAATTGCCGAGCCTCGCTTTGACCCGCAAGGCCGTTCATATAGGCAAATGCTAGTAGATGCGGGAAATGGCTCACGGCGGCAAAGACCGCATCGTGCTCAGTGGACGTCATTTGCGAAACACTCATCCCGAGTGATTGCCATACGGCAATTGCATTCTCAATAGCTGCACGATCGGTAAGTTCTGTTGGCGTCAAAATGACACGTTTACCCACATATAAATCAGCATCTGCTGCTTCTATCCCCGCCTGCTCTTTGCCTGCAATCGGGTGAGACGGTACGAAATGAGATGGCAGTGCACCGAAAACGCTTTCAGCCGCTTGAATCACACTTTGCTTCGTCGATCCGACATCTAGGATGAGCGCTTCCTTATTCAAACCAAACTGCACGGATTTCAAAACGTCAAAAGTGGCGGATACAGGGACTGCAATCAAAACCAAATCTGATCCCATGACCGCCTGCAAAATCGAAGCAGCAGCGTCATCAATAATCCCCATTCGCTTGGCAGTCTCAGTTTTGCTAGGTGATTTGTTATAGCCCACCACGCGCTCAACCAACCCAGCCCGCTTAAGCGCCAAGGCGAACGAGCCACCCATCATGCCGCAGCCAATCAGCCCGAGCTGTTTGAATTTTTTCATCAGTCAGCTGCTGGATAACAGCCCAGCACCTTGTAGAAAGCGCAGAGCGCTTGCAGCTCGGCAAGCGCTGCTGCCACAGGTGCATCACTCACATGCCCCACCAGATCAATATAAAAGTTGTACTCCCACTGGGCCGAACGCGCGGGGCGCGACTCGAAGCGCGTCATCGACACGCCGTGCGTTTTCATGGGCACAAGCAAATCATGCAAAGCGCCTGGTTGATTTTTGACCGACACCACAAGGCTGACTGCATCGCGCCCTGTTTTAGCTGGTAGCTGCAAGACTTCAGGGCGGCAAATCACCGCAAACCGTGTGCGGTTATGCACCTCATCTTGAATCGCTTTGGCGACCGTTTGCAAGCCAAATTCAACGCCTGCTCGGCTGCTGGCAATGGCTGCGAAAGCCTTATCCAGTGTGGCTTGGCGAGCACCTTCGGCATTGCTAGAGGCGACTCTTCGCTCAGCATTTGGCAAGTGTTTGGACAGCCAAGCTTGGCACTGCGCTAAAGCTTGCGGATGACCATAAACCACTGTAATGCCATCCATCGATTCCGACTGGCGCAGCAAGTTGTGCCGAACCATTAAGTTGACATTGCCAACGATGTGGACATTGGACGCAAGCAGCAAATCCATCGTGCGGGCGATCACGCCTTCGGTCGAATTTTCAATCGGCACGACACCAAATTCGGCAGCACCAGCCGAGGTTGCCCGAAACACTTCGTCAATGGACTGGCAAGGCAGCGATCCCATAGACGCACCAAAGAATTGCTGCGCTGCTTCTTCGCTATACGTGCCTTTGGGGCCTAAAAATGCAACTTGCTGCGTCTCTTCCAGTGCCCTGCAAGCCGACATCACTTCGCGCCAAATAGCCGCAACGCCTTCGGGTTTGAGTTTCGATCCTGCAGCCTGCATCTTGGCAATCACCTGCGCTTCGCGATCAGGACGAAAGACGGGCGAGCCATCCAGTTTTTTAACTTCGCCGACTTCGTGGGCAAGAGCTGCACGCTGATCGAGCAGCGCCAGCAACTGCTGGTCAACTGCATCAATATCCATGCGCAGCTGCGGGAGCGTCTTCACTCAGGCGTTCCTTCCGTATCAGCATCGCCTTCGGCATCCACCGCCGCATCGTTTTCAACAATGCGCTGCAAGCCACTCAATTTGGAGCCATCATCCAGCGACATCAAAGTCACGCCTTGCGTGGCGCGACCCATTTCGCGGATTTCTGATACGCGGGTTCTAACCAAAACGCCTTTGTCCGTAATCAGCATCACTTCGTCCTCAGAGTGCGCCAGCGTTGCCGCCACGACTTTGCCGTTACGCTCGGACTGTTGAATCGCAATCATGCCCTTGGTTCCGCGACCATGACGGGTGTACTCCGTAATGAGCGTGCGTTTGCCGAAACCATTTTCTGTGGCAGTCAGCACCGATTGCTGCTCATCTTCGGCCACCAACATCGCTATCACAGATACCGTCTCATCCAGCATCATGCCGCGCACACCGCGTGAGTTACGGCCTGTTGGGCGCACGTCGTTTTCATCGAAACGAACGGCCTTGCCGCCATCCGAAAACAACATCACATCGTGCTTACCATCGGTCAGCGCTGCGCCAATCAAGAAATCGCCCTCATCCAAATCAACGGCAATGATGCCCGCCTTACGGGGATTGGAGAAATCGTCCAGGGGCGTCTTCTTCACAGTACCCATGCTGGTTGCCATGAAGATGTAGTGATCGGCTGGGAAGGTACGGTTATCGCCAGTAACAGGCAACACCACCGTAATTTTTTCGCCCTCTTGGAGCGGGAACATATTGACAATCGGGCGACCGCGCGATCCGCGTGAGCCTGCGGGCACTTCCCACACTTTGAGCCAATACATACGTCCACGGTTGCTAAAGCACAGGATGTAGTCGTGCGTATTGGCGATGAAGAGTTGCTCGATCCAGTCGTCTTCTTTGGTTGCCGTTGCCTGCTTGCCACGCCCACCACGCTTTTGCGCACGATATTCGGAGAGCGGTTGGCTCTTGATGTAACCGCTGTGGCTCATCGTCACTACCATATCGGTCGGCGTAATCAAGTCTTCGGTCGAGAGGTCAAACGCGGAATGCTCAATCACGCTGCGGCGCAAACCCAGCTTGGTCTGCCCAAACTCGGTGCGCACAGCAGTGAGCTCGTCGCTAATGATGGTGGACACACGTTCAGGTTTTGCCAAAATGTCGAGCAAGTCTTCAATCTCGCTCATCACCTCTCTGTATTCGGAAACGATTTTGTCCTGCTCAAGACCCGTCAAGCGCTGCAGACGCATTTGCAAAATCTCTTGTGCCTGCGTTTCAGACAAGCGATATTGACCATCGCTTTGCAAACCAAACTCAGCCTCAAGTCCGTTCGGGCGGTAATCATCGGCATTGACTGCAGAGCCATCGGCGCGCGTGCGCGTCAGCATTTGGCGCACGATGGCGCTATCCCATGTTTTTTGCATGAGAGCCGCTTTAGCCACAGGGGGTGTCGGGGCGCTACGAATGAGTGCAATGAAATCATCGATATTGGCCAAAGCTACAGCAAGGCCTTCGAGCACGTGACCACGATCTCGTGCTTTTTTAAGTGTGAAAACGGTACGCCGCGTCACCACTTCGCGGCGATGCAGCAAAAATACGCTGATGAGGTCCTTGAGATTGCACAGCTTGGGCTGTCCATCAATCAAGGCCACCATATTCATACCAAACGAGTCTTGCAGCTGCGTTTGCTTGTACAAGTTGTTCAGCACCACCTCGGGCACTTCACCGCGCTTGAGCTCAATGACCAAGCGCATACCGCTTTTGTCGGACTCATCTTGAATGTGCGAGATGCCTTCGATTTTTTTCTCGTTGACCAGCTCAGCAATGCGCTCTTGCAACGTCTTTTTATTCACCTGATACGGCAACTCATCCACGATGATGGATTGGCGCTGGCCTTTATCAA
>JANPAY010000244.1:0-7761 GCA_031430155.1 Comamonadaceae bacterium | reverse complement strand
GCCCCAGATCAAGAGACCGCCAAGCAACACAGCGGCTGTTGGTGAGCCTGGAATGCCGAGTGTCAACATGGGTAGTAGAGCGGACGTACCAGCAGCATGAGCCGCAGTTTCAGGAGCGACTACGCCTTCGATATTTCCTTTACCAAACGATTCAGGATCTTTGGAGAAGCGCTTGGCAACACCATAGCTCATGAATGATGCGGGAGTTGCGCCGCCTGGGGTGATACCCATCCAGCAGCCAATTAGGCAAGCACGAATCGAAGTCGCCCAGTACTTAGGCAACTCTTTCCATGTATCTAAGACGTCGCGCAGAGTGATCTTTCCGCCTTTACCTTTAAAGGCAAGTCCCTCTTCCATGGTCAGTAAAATCTCGCCAATACCAAATAAGCCAATCACAGCCACTAAGAAGTCAAAGCCTTGTAGCAAGCTTTCAAAACCGAAGGTCATGCGAAGTGTTCCTGTGACGCTATCCAAGCCCACAGCAGCTAAGGCGAAGCCGAGCATCATGGCGAGCAAAGTCTTCACTGGAGGTTCTTTACTCATGCCGATAAAGCTACAAAAAGTAAGCAACTGCACAGCAAAGAACTCAGGTGGCCCAAACTTAAGTGCGAACTTGGCTACCAACGGAGCAAGGAAGGTCACCATAATGACCGCAACTAAAGCTCCAAAGAATGATGACGTAAATGCAGCTGTTAACGCTTGTGCAGCTTTGCCTTTCTGTGCCATCGGGTATCCGTCAAAGGTTGTAGCAACAGACCAAGGTTCACCCGGGATGTTAAACAAAATGGAGGTAATGGCGCCGCCAAATAGAGCCCCCCAATAAATGCACGAGAGCATAATGATGGCCGATGTGGGCGACATGCTAAAAGTAAGTGGCAGCAAGATCGCGACGCCGTTTGCGCCACCAAGACCAGGGAGCACGCCAATCAAAACGCCTAACAAAATACCAATCAACATAAAGCCAATGTTAGGTAGCGTGAGTGCAACGGCAAAGCCGTGAAATAGATTATTAAGTTCTTCCATGATCTTCTCTCTTTAGTCTCTGGCTTAATAGCCGAAAAAGGCTTCGATAGGGCCTTTTGGTAGCGGCACCAAAAACCACAGCTCAAACAGGCCGAACAAAATTGCGCAAACACCAAAGCCAACGGCAAACGATTTGAAGTAGCTGTATTTGCCCTGCCAAACCATAAAGAAGGCAATGAACAAGATGGATGAGATATAGAGTCCCATAAAAATCAGCACGAAAACATAAGCAATCGTGGGCACAAGCATTTTGAGCACTAACTTGAACTCGTCTACGGTTGAGAAAGTTTCCTCGCCGCCATCTTTGTTCCAGCGCATGATGGTTTGGATGGCGACCCAAACAGCACCGACGACCAAGATTAAACCAATGTAGAACGGAAAGTAGCCAGGCTCAGGGCCGTCAGTACCCCAGCTAAACCCTGTGCGAAAACTGTCTTTAATGACGATCGATCCAAGCACTACAAAAAATGCTGACACGACCAACTCCATCCAACGCATCTGGATTGTTTTTTCTTTTGATTCCATCATGGTGTCCTCGGATAAGTATTTAGTGCTTATTTGGCTAAGAATCCAGCGTCACGCATCAAACGCAAATGTTCGACTTCGGCTTTGAGTAACCACTGCTGGAATGGGTCACCAGTCATGAATGTGTCTTTGAAGGCGCCCGCTTCCATGAAATCTTTCCACTCTGGCAGAGCGCGCACTTTTTGGAAAATATCTACAAAGTATTTAACTTGCGCGGGCGTTGATTTAGGTCCCATAAAAATGCCGCGCAGCATGAGATACTCCACGTCTAAACCTTGCGATTTACATGTCGGGATATCTTTCCAAGACTGCTTGGACGTCATCTTTTTTGGATAGGGCATTGGCGCACTGTCAAATACGCATAATGCACGGAGTGTGTCGCCTTTCCAGTGAGCTGCAGCCTCAATAGGATTATTGACCGTCGTGTCCACATGCTTGCCCACCAATTGCACAGCCACATCACCACCACCCTTTAGGGGGATATAGATCATTTTTTTACCAATGGCTTTTTCCATGGCGACGGTGATGATTTGATCTTCTTGCTTTGAGCCTGTGCCGCCCATTTTGAACTGACCCTCCGCGCCAGCTTGCATGGCTTTGATTAAATCACCTGTTGTTTTGTAAGGTGCTTCCGCATTGACCCAGAGCACGAATTCATCGAGTGCCAGCATCGAGACGGGAGTCAGGTCTTTCCAGTTAAAGGGTACACCAGTAGCCAGCGGGGTCGTGAATAAATTGGAGAGTGTGATGACAATTTTGTGACCATCAGGGCGTGCATTTTTGATATCTAAAAATCCTTCCGCTCCTGCACCGCCTCCTTTATTCAATACCACTAATGGTTGGTTCATGAGCTTGTGCTTGGTGATAACACCTTGTAGAAAGCGAGCCATTTGATCTGCACCGCCGCCAGTACCCGCTGGAACAATGAACTCAACAGCCTTAGTAGGCTGCCACTGCGCTTGAGCATTGGCAACATCAGCTGCTGCTGCGAGTAAGCCAAGGCTAGTAACCGTCGCGGTTCGCGCGGCATGCTTTAAAAAGGAGTGGATTGACATGGTAATGTTCCTGTAAAAGATAGATGACATCTGAGAAATTGATTGTCTAGATTTAGAACTTAAACAGGTTGACCGTGGTCAACTTTATGGCTCAAACAGTCTGGTAATTACCCTGTTAGTAATAACCCGTACATTGCAAAGTGAGAAACAACCCCCAGCTAAGTCTGGGTATGATTGCAGCCTAACTTAATTTGACTTATTAATTGGAGATTCATTTTGTCTCAAGCCCCATCTAACGCACCTAAAGATCCTAGCGGCCTGCCGCCACAACGCCCGAGCAATAACAACCAAGGCGGCAATCCTGGGCCTGGTAATTGGTTTGCAAAATTCGGTGTTTGGGTTGTCATTGCTCTAGTGCTCTCTGCTGTATTTAATAAGATGGATCTGAAGAACGGAGGCGCAGCGTCTAACTACATTGGATACTCTGATTTTTTAGAGCAAGTGCGTGCGAAGAATATTAAGCAAGTAACGATGTCAGAAGGTCAAGGGAACAACGAGATAGCAGCTATCACGATGGACGGCAACAAGATCCGCACTACGGCAACCTATATGGACAGAGGCTTGGTTGGCGATTTGATTGCGAATGGTGTGAAGTTTGATGTGCGAGCACGTGAAGATACACCGTTTTTACTCTCGCTCTTTATGAACTTCGGCCCCACTCTGTTGTTCCTTGGTATTTGGATTTACTTCGCCAAGAAAATGCAAGGTGGCGCAGGTGGTGGCATCTTTGGATTTGGTAAATCAAAGGCCAAAGTTTTAGATGTCGCGACTCAACGCGTAACCTTTGCCGATGTGGCGGGTTGTGATGAAGCCAAAGAAGAGGTGAAAGAAGTCGTAGACTTTTTGAAAGATCCTGGGCGTTTTGAAAAACTGGGAGGCCGTATCCCCCGTGGTCTCTTGATGGTAGGTCCTCCGGGAACAGGCAAAACCTTGCTTGCTAAAAGTATTGCTGGCGAAGCCAACGTACCATTTTTTAGTATCAGCGGTTCTGATTTTGTTGAGATGTTTGTGGGCGTCGGCGCATCGCGCGTGCGTGATATGTTTGATAACGCTAAACGCAATGCGCCTTGCATTATTTTTATTGATGAGATCGATGCAGTCGGTCGTCAGCGAGGCGGGATGGGTGGCGGTGGACACGACGAGCGAGAACAAACGCTGAATGCGTTGCTAGTTGAGATGGATGGCTTTGAAACCAATAAGGGCGTGATTGTTATTGCTGCGACTAATCGCCCTGATGTTCTGGATGCCGCTCTCTTGCGTCCTGGTCGTTTTGACCGTCAGGTTTACGTGACACTGCCCGATATCCGTGGTCGAGAACAAATTTTGGGCGTGCACATGCGCAAGATTCCCATTGGCGCGGACATCAACGCCAACGTGATTGCGCGCGGGACGCCAGGCATGAGCGGCGCTGATCTTGCGAATCTATGCAATGAAGCTGCACTCATGGCGGCGCGGCGTGGTGCTGTTGTGGTGGCGATGGCCGATTTTGAACGCGCTAAAGACAAAATCTTTATGGGGCCTGAACGTAAGAGCATGGTCATGCCTGAGTCTGAGCGTAAAAATACGGCGTATCACGAATCAGGGCATGCCTTGATTGGTAAGCTGCTACCCAAATGTGACCCTGTTCATAAAGTCACGATCATTCCTAGAGGGCGTGCGCTTGGCGTCACGTTTAGCTTGCCTGCTGAAGATCGATACAGCCATGATCGTGAATTCATGCTGAATCAAATTAGCATGCTGTTCGGTGGCCGTATCGCTGAAGAAGTGTTCATGAATCAGATGACGACAGGTGCATCGAACGACTTTGAGCGGGCGACCCAAATGGCCCGCGATATGGTGATGAAGTACGGTATGAGTGATGCAATGGGTCCGATGGTGTACGCCGATAAAGAGGGCGAGTCTTTCTTAGGCCGTCAGTTTGCAGGTGCATCGGGTATTAGCCAAGAGACGCTGCAAAAGGTTGATACAGAAGTCCGCCGCATTATTGATACGCAATACAAAATTGCGCGGGATTTGATTGAAGGCAATGCAGACAAAATGCATGCAATGGCTAAGGCTTTGATGGAATGGGAAACGATTGATGCGGAGCAGATCAACGACATCATGGCAGGAGTTGAGCCCAAAGCTCCTGTCGATTGGACGCCACGTAAACCTTTGGAGCCTGTGCCTGCAGTCGTGGGATTGCAGCCGACAAAACCAACCGAGGCGCCTGCACAGCCAGTTGCAGCGGTCTAAGTTAAAGCGCGCTTGTGATTTGGCAAACCAGCCGCTTTGCACTTGATTTGACCTTGCCCAAAATCATGGGCATCGTCAATTTGACGCCTGATTCGTTTTCAGATGGTGGACAACGAGCCAGTGATGCGGAGCAAATCCGTTTTGCTGAAAAACTGCTCAAGGACGGTGCTCATGTTCTCGATTTAGGTGCTGAATCCACGCGTCCTGGTAGCACACCTGTACCCGCGGACGTTGAGCTGGTAAGGCTTGCCCCCGTGTTGCGCGAAGCGATCAAATGGAATGTGCCCATTTCCATTGACACCTATAAGCCAATCGTGATGCAGGCCGCGCTAGATATGGGTGCGGACATCATCAATGATGTATGGGCCTTGCGTCATGACGGTGCCGTTGGCGTTATTGCAAAGCATCCCTCGTGTGGTGTGTGCTTAATGCACATGAATGGCGAGCCGGCGACGATGCAAGCTAATCCGATGACGGGTAATGTGGTGATGGTGGTGAAAGATTTTTTATCCGAGCGGAGTCAAGTTTTAAATAAAAACAAAGTTGCTCGCAACCGCATCGTCTGGGATGTCGGCATTGGCTTTGGTAAAACGCCAGAGCAAAATTTTGAACTACTGGCCAAACAGTCAAGCTTTTTGCCAAGTGGCTATCCACTGTTATGCGCTTGGTCGCGCAAGTCTAGCCTTGGCAAAATCATAGGGCTTCGTAAAGAAGACCCCGCCCGTGAACGAGTGTTTGCTAGTGTCGCTGCTGCGCTGCTCTCGGTGGAGCGTGGGGCGCGGCTAGTGCGGGTTCATGACGTATTGGCAACAAGCCAAGTGCTACAAGTTTGGGCGGCTGCTAAGAAGCAATTCGATTGAATCGACAACCCGATATCACAAGACAAGATTATGAGTAAACGTCAATTTTTTGGTACAGATGGCATCCGCGGCACGGTAGGTGTGCACCCGATTACGCCTGACTTTGTACTGCAACTTGGGCATGCAGTTGGACGTGTTTTAAAGGAGGCACACAAGGGGATTGGCCATCCCGTGGTGATGATTGGCAAGGACACACGCATTTCAGGTTACATGCTGGAGAGTGCTCTCGAGTCGGGTTTTAACTCAGCAGGCGTTGATGTGGTTCTGCTCGGGCCGCTGCCAACACCAGGCGTCGCGTATCTTGCACGCGCCTTAAGAGCAGATCTGGGCGTCGTCATTAGCGCTAGCCATAATGCCTATCCCGATAACGGCATCAAATTTTTTAACCATAAGGGCGAAAAACTGGATGACGCGTGGGAGCTGGCAGTCGAGGCAAAAATGACTGAAAAGCCGCGCTGGATGGAGTCGGCCAATCTTGGTAAGTCACGCCGACTGGACGATGCAGCAGGTCGTTACCTCGAATTTTGTAAATCGACTTTTGATACCTCGCTCAGCCTCAAAGGCATGAAAATCGTGGTCGATGCGGCGCATGGCGCGGCGTATCAAGTAGCGCCAAAGGTCTTTCACGAGCTAGGCGCAGAAGTGATCAGTATTGGCTGCGCACCAGATGGCGTGAACATTAACGAAGGCGTGGGTGCGACGCATCCCGAGGCACTCATTGAAGCAGTCAAGACGTACGGCGCAGACTACGGCGTGGCACTCGACGGTGATGCCGACCGTTTGCAAATGGTCGATCCGAGTGGACGTTTGTTTAACGGCGATGAGCTGGTGTATTTGTTGGCACTCGACCGCATTAACAGCGGTGAACGCGTGGAGGGTGTTGTAGGTACCTTGATGACCAATATGGCAATTGAAATAGGCCTCAAGAAGCTAGGCGTGGAGTTGATTCGCGCTAAAGTGGGTGATAGGTATGTTTTGGAAGCCTTATCCAGTAAGGGCTGGCGATTAGGTGGCGAGAGTTCTGGGCACATCTTGGTACTAGATAAACACAGCACCGGCGATGGTTTGGTGAGCGCATTGCAAGTGCTACAAGCAGTGAATCGATTAGGCACGACGATGGCCGAGGCGCTAGCAGATGTTCCGCTTTTCCCGCTGGTGATGCTAAACGTCAAAGTCAAAGCTGGCTTCGATTGGCAAAGCAACCTGCCGCTTCAAAAACTAATCAAAGAAGTGGAGGCGGAGTTAGGCAACACAGGACGCGTTTTGATACGCGCTAGCGGCACAGAGCCCGTGGTTCGTGTGATGGTCGAGTCGCGGGATGCAGCGCAAACTAAGGCTTGTGCTGAGCGGCTGGCGGCGGTGCTTTAACTCGTCAAGCCTTTCCACAGCATGTAAATGGCTTGAGCGAACAACATGCAGGCAAAAGATTTTTTGAGCAATGCCATGGGAAGGCGATGTGAGACTTTGACACCTATTGGCGCCATGATGGAGCTAGCGGTTGCCAGCACCACCAATGCGGGTAGATAAACAAAACCGAATGAGCCTTTAGGCAAGGCTTCAATCCCCCAGCCTGTATAGATATATCCACAGCTATTGATCAGTGCGAGTGGCATGCCAAATGCCGCGCTTGTGGCGATGGCGTTATGAATAGGAATATTGCGAGCCGTCATAAATGGTACGCTGATAAATGCACCACCTGCACCTACCAATCCTGACATCATGCCGATAACAACACCGACAAGCCCTTGTTTGGTAAGGCTTGGCATGGTTTTAGTGGCAACGGGCTTTTTAGCGATCAGCATATTGATGGCTGAATAGCTGATGAAGAGACCAAAAAGAATGGCGAGCCACTGACCTTTGAGAAGTCTGAATAAGCCAATACTGGTAATTAAGCTGCCGATAACGATGCCAGGAGTGATATTTTTAAAAACATCCCAGCGAATGGCGCCGCGTTTGTGCTGAGCACGAACATTGGAAAGAGAGATAAACAGAATAGACGCCATGGCCGTTGCAATCGCCATCTTGACCGATAAATCGCTACTTACGCCGCGCTGAGTCAGGAT
>JANPAY010000243.1:0-1525 GCA_031430155.1 Comamonadaceae bacterium | reverse complement strand
GAAGCTGGCTACGCGCCAGAAATGGCGTACTTTGAGTGCCTGCACGAACTGAAATTGATCGTGGACATGATTTATGAGGGCGGCATCGCCAACATGAACTACTCGATCTCTAACAACGCAGAGTACGGCGAGTACGTGACAGGCCCACGCATCGTGACGGCTGAGACGAAGGCGACCATGAAGGCTGTTTTGAAAGACATCCAAACGGGCGAATACGCCAAGAGCTTCATCTTGGAGAACAAAGCTGGCGCACCAACATTGATTAGCCGTCGTCGTTTGAACGCCGAGCATCCAATCGAAATCGTGGGTGACAAACTCCGCGCCATGATGCCTTGGATTAAGGCGAACAAACTGGTGGATAAGTCACGTAACTAATTTTTTAGTTCGAATGTACAGAGGCCGCGCTTTAGCAATAAGGCGCGGCTTTTTCAATTAAACTGACTCATTATGGAAAACACACCGATACCACGTCACAAAGGCATTTACGTGCTGCCTAATTTGTTTACGCTTGCCGCCTTGTTTGGTGCGTTTTATGCCATCGTGATGGCAATGGATGGACGCTTTGAACTGTCCGCTATGGGGATTTTTGCTGCCATGGTTTTAGACAGCTTGGACGGACGAGTTGCCCGCATGACGAATACACAAAGCGAGTTTGGCGAGCAAATGGACTCCCTTGCTGACATGGTGTCGTTTGGCGCTGCGCCCGCTTTAATTGCTTACGAATGGGCTTTGCGTGATATCGGACGCTGGGGTTGGGTGGCTGCGTTCGTCTACTGTTCTTGCGCAGCACTGCGCTTGGCTCGCTTTAATGTCAATACGGCTATCGTGGATAAGCGTTATTTCCAAGGCCTGCCATCACCCGCGGCGGCGGCGTTAGTCGTTGGCTTTATGTGGATGTGTATTGAGCTTGGCATCAGCGGCAAAGATGTCGTGTGGTTAGTGTTTGTGCTGGCCCTCTATGCGGGCCTCACGATGGTGACTAACGTGCCGTTTTATAGTTTTAAAGACATGCAAATGAAAAAGAGCGTGCCTTTTGTGGTGCTCGTTGCGATTGCCTTGGTGCTTGCTTTGATTAGCTTGCAGCCGCCTTCTGTTTTATTTGGCATTTTTGTTTTTTACGGCTTTAGCGGCTATGTGGTCCTGATTTTGAAGCGACGGAAAGGTCAAACCGTGAGTGTGATTAGTACGTCTATTGATGAACCCGATGAAAAAGGATTGCACCAGTAATTTTTCGCCTGCAAAAAACCTGTGCTATATTCCAACTCATGTATTCAACTTTGATTTCTTCGCTGCTACTACTGCTACCCAAACAACGGGCAGCCGTTTTTGCGCATCCATAAAAGAAGCCAAACACACACTGACCCGTTGCTAAACCCAACGGGTTTTTTTATGTCCAAATTTTTATCGTTTTAGTTTTATTTTTTTAGGAGCTTCACATGTCCATCTCTAGTCCAAGCGAACAACTCATCATTTTTGACACCACCTTGCGCGATGGCGAGCAAAGCCCTGGCGCGTCCATGACGCG
>JANPAY010000242.1:0-1672 GCA_031430155.1 Comamonadaceae bacterium | reverse complement strand
TGTCGCAGGTCACAAAGGCATGGTCGGCAGTGCCATTGTGCGGCACTTATTAGCCAGCGGTGTACCCAAGCACGACATCATCACAAGAACCCGCGCCGAGCTAGATCTGTGCAATCAACAAGCTGTGCAAGCTTTTTTTGCATCTGAGCGCCCCACGCAGGTCTATCTGGCCGCCGCCAAGGTGGGGGGCATTCACGCCAACAACACCTACCCCGCTGAGTTCATTTATCAAAATTTGATGCTGCAATCCAACATCATCCATGCAGCGCATTTAAACGGCATCCAAAAACTACTCTTTTTAGGCTCAAGCTGTATCTATCCACGGCTAGCCGAGCAGCCCATGCGCGAAGATGCCCTGCTCACTGGCACCTTAGAGCCAACCAACGAAGCCTATGCCATTGCCAAAATTGCAGGCATCAAAATGTGCGAAAGCTACAACCGTCAATACGCCAGCAGTCACGGCACAGATTACCGCAGCGTCATGCCGACCAACCTTTATGGGCCTGGTGACAACTACCACCCGCAAAATAGCCACGTTATCCCCGCGCTGATCAGACGTTTTCATGAAGCCAAAATGAATAACGCAGCCGCGGTCACTATTTGGGGAACAGGCACACCTAGGCGTGAATTTTTGTATGTAGATGACATGGCGGCCGCCAGTATCCATGTCATGAATTTATCCAAAGACGTCTACGAGCAGCACACCCACCCAATGCAAAGCCACATCAACGTCGGCTCAGGCACTGACATCACAATTGCTGAGCTAGCCCAGGCTATCGGCAAAGTCGTTGGCTACGCAGGACGAATCGAGTTCGACAGCACCCAGCCTGATGGCGCGCCACGTAAATGGATGGATAGCAGTCGTTTGGCAAATCTAGGCTGGCAAGCCAAGACAAGCCTAGAGGCAGGATTGAGCTTAGCCTATGCCGATTTTCGTGTATAGTTCAACGCATGAACAGGTACACCCCTAGGCGGTAGCGTGCAAGACGAAATTCACCTCAAAGTCTTACGCCTTTTGCAGGATAGTCCGCAACTCAATCAGCGCGAGATGGCTGAAGCCCTGGGTGTGAGTTTGGGGAAAACCAATTACTGCCTCAAGGCATTAATGGACAAGGGTTACGTGAAGATGCAAAACTTCATGAGTAGCCATAACAAGCTCGCCTACAGTTATTTGCTCACGCCTTCGGGCATCCGCGAAAAGGCACAGCTAACCACGCAATTTTTAAAGCGCAAGGTCGAAGAGTATGAGGCGTTGCAGTTGGAAATAGAAGCTTTGAAATGTGAGGTTGTGATGGGTTCACAAATATTGCTTAAGCAATCAAAAAAATCAGTTACAACGGAGAATACATAAAGTGGATATCAGTAAGCATAAGATTGCGGTAATTGGGCTTGGATATGTAGGCCTTCCCTTGGCGGTTGAGTTTGGCAAAATTCGCTCAGTTATAGGATTTGACATCGATCAGCGTAGGATTAATGCACTTAAGAATGGCAGCGACGTAACCTTAGAAACAACATCAACAGATCTTGCTGCGGCCAAGCACTTAACTTACACCACACAGCTTGATGATTTGCAATCTTGCAGTTGCTATATCGTGACTGTTCCAACGCCTATCGATGAGCATAAAAACCCCGATTTACTCCCTTTAATAAAAGCGAGCGAGACCGTTGGCCG
>JANPAY010000241.1:0-2091 GCA_031430155.1 Comamonadaceae bacterium | reverse complement strand
GGTGTAACGAGAGCCAAGAGCGGTACGTACTGGCGATTGCACCTGAGTCGCTGGTGCAATTTAAGGCGATTTGCGAGCGTGAGCGCTGCCCGTTTGCGGTGGTGGGTGTGACGACTGAAGCGCGAGATTTGTCTTTGAAAGATGACAACACAACGGCTGTGGATATGCCTATGAACGTGTTACTTGGCAAGCCGCCCAAAATGACGCGTGATGTGCAATCTAAGTCTCGTGAGTTTGCGCCGCTCAACCTGACGGACGCCCGGCTGCAAGACGCTGTGATTAATGTGCTCTCGCACCCAACGGTAGCTTCTAAGCGCTTTCTTATCACCATTGGCGACCGCACCGTGGGTGGGCTCACGCATCGCGACCAAATGGTCGGGCCGTGGCAAGTGCCTGTTGCCGATTGCGCGGTGACGCTGGCCGATTACACAGGCTTTGCAGGTGAAGCGATGGCGATGGGCGAGCGCACACCGCTGGCGATGTTGGATGCGCCTGCGTCGGGCCGTATGGCCGTTGGCGAGGCGATTACCAATTTGCTGGCAGCACCGATGGAGCTATCGCGCGTCAAGCTGTCTGCCAATTGGATGGCAGCTTGCGGTGAGGCGGGCGAGGACGCGGCGCTCTACGCAACAGTCAAAGCTGTGGGCATGGAGCTTTGTCCCGCGCTGGGCATTTCCATTCCTGTGGGCAAAGATTCGCTCTCGATGCGATCGAAGGCGGTGGATGGCAATGGATCGGAAGAAATAGTCGTATCTCCCGTCTCGCTCATCGTGACCGCATTTGCCACGTTGGCAGACGTGCGCGGGACGCTGACACCGCAGTTGGATTCGAACGAGCCCGATACATCGTTACTGCTGATCGATTTGGGCCGAGGCAAAGCGCGGATGGCAGCTTCCGTTTTGGCGCAGACTATGAATGCAGTGGGCGATCAAACGCCCGATTTAGACCATCCAGAGGATTTAGTCAATCTGGTCAAAGCGGTGAACGAGTTGCGCCATACAGGAAAAATTCTTGCCTACCATGACCGTAGCGATGGTGGATTGCTAGCTGCTGTAGCAGAGATGGCGTTTGCAGGACACGTGGGCGTAGCGCTCAATATCGACATGCTAGTGACCGAAGGTGATGGCATTACGGATAGCCGCGCAGACGTTGGTGATGCCAAAAACTGGTCTAGCCAAGTCAGTGCGCGGCGCGATGAGTTAACATTAAAATCATTATTTAACGAAGAGTTAGGAGTTATACTTGAAGTTAAATCAGCCGATAGAAATGCAGTGATGCAAACTTTGCGCGAGCATGATTTGTCCAGCATGAGTCATTTCATTGGTAAGACAAGACCCGAGTCAGCAGTGCTTGCCGAGGGCAAAGGCGAGCTGCAAATCTGGCGTGATACCAAGAAGATTTTTAGCGCGAGCGTGACCGATCTTTTCCAAGTTTGGGATGCTGTGAGCTGGAAGATTGCCAAAGCACGCGACAACCCAGTTTGCGCCGATTCGGAGCATGCCTTGGCTGGAAGCCCTTCTGATAGAGGCTTGCACGTGTATCTGCCCGCCAAGCTAGAGCTAGCAAGGCTTGCAGGTCTGCCAGCTTTCAATAGTGCAAAACCAAGAGTTGCGGTATTGCGTGAGCAGGGCGTGAATTCGCACATCGAGATGGCCGAAGCCTTCCGAGTGGCGGGTTTTGAAGCCGTTGATGTCCATATGACCGACTTGCAAACAGGTCGCCACAAGTTGGATGATTTCATCGGAATGGTGGCGTGCGGCGGATTTAGCTACGGCGATACGCTGGGCGCAGGCGTGGGCTGGGCGCGAAGCATCACGTTCAATGCCAAGCTGCGCGATCAGTTTGAAGCCTTCTTTGCACGTAACAACACTTTCGGACTTGGCGTTTGTAATGGTTGTCAAATGTTTGCCGAGCTCGCTGACATCATCCCGGGCGCATCAGCATGGCCGCGCTTCACGCACAACCAAAGCGGACGCTTTGAGGCGCGCTTATCGCAAGTCGAAATTTTAGAGTCGCCAAGTCTATTTTTAACCGGCATGGCGGGAAGCCGCTTGCCGATTGCCGTTGCGCACGGCGAGGGCTATGCCAATT
>JANPAY010000240.1:0-8472 GCA_031430155.1 Comamonadaceae bacterium | reverse complement strand
GATACACAATCGTTGTTTGAGGGATACGCGCCACAAAGAAATGACCAAGTGAAGACGTCGTGGCCGCCCCTACCCTACTTCTAATTTCCTTATTCTTTACAAAGGCATACCACGACGTGCAGCTAAAATATTGCATTCCCTATAGAATACCACGAAAGAATACCACGCAGATACATTTATATACACAAATGTATCTGCGTATATCCTTCTACTTTGATACAGGCATTAGGAAGTAGATTTGCTCATTTTTAGCATCAAGTCAACTTAAAAAACAATCGCTTAGAGCGTTAATTGGTTCAGAAATATTGTACCCTAGGCTCATAAATATCTGATAGCCAATATTTTACAAAAATACTGAGGGGGTATGCAAAAGCCGATGCGCCAAAACGAACATCGGCTTTCTGCTTTTAGGTGATGTCGCACGTTACAGGTGCTGATGAATGGCCCGTGCTTGACAATCAAAAGTGACAACTAAGGCTTACGACGAGTGGGTCTATTGTGGACTATCCACGTTGACATTAGGCTCTTGGCACGTATCTTTTTGGGTTTCTATAAAAATATCCCGATACTCAACGTGACCTTGACTGATTTGCACAGGTTCTTTCGACCGAAAGATAACGCTTTGGTTGGCACCATAAACCAACAGATAAATTTTATCTAGTCGCTGCTCATACTCTTTGATTTTGTTTTCGTCTAGGATTATTGAGTAATAACCGCGTTCATCGGTACAACTGAACCCGATTGTCTTAGGGCTTTTGTCTGTTGTATCCGCTAAAAAGACGGTTACTTTATTGAGAGGCTCAGCCTTGCCGTCATACACGCGCCCGTGTATTTGCCAAGCGGAGGCATCTGAAAAAGAGGTTTTTATATTCGCACGGTCAACTTCATGGTTGAGACCGACAAACATTTCCTTGTTATAAACTTGACGGGCTTGTATTTTTTGGACTCTGGGATGCTGCTCGCCATATTTTTTGACCAAACGGTCTAGTTCTTTGTCTTGGGCATCGGCATTGACTTGCTGCAATGATTGGGCATTGGCCAATTCGTTGGCACGATGCGTATCCAATGCCTCAATGGTCGATTTAGTTTGAGCGATGTTATCTTCTGTCGTGAACCGTTCTGTTGTCATACGCTTTATTTTTTTAGATTTTTTTTAAAAAATTTACCCCCCTCAGTATTTTAGGGCTTTTGTGATGTATCAATTAGGAACACAAAATAAATAAAAGCTCGATTTTATCATGAAACACATAGAGACATAGGGCACATAGATTTTACACGTAAAATGCTTTAAATCAATTATTTTTAAATAAAAACTATGTGTCCTATGTTTCTATGTGTTTAGGAAAAAATAAGCTTTTATTTATTCAGCGTTCCTTAACTAAAACTACCCGCAAAAGATTTATTGGGAACACCCAAAGCAGCTCCGAAGGCAGCCTGTTCTTGGTTACATTGCTTGCCGCCCAATAAAGTATCCAAAATCAAATTATCCTTCGCTATGACCCCAAAACCCAACGTATGTAGGCAATGAGACGCTTGATTGCCTGTGGCCGTGTTCATCATGGCCAACGACAAAAGGGAATAAAGGGTGAACGCCGTAAAGCCTTCTGTGAATCGGTTGTCATTCGAGCGTACGGTTGCACCGAGCAAAACGGTGTTGAACAAGACAATATCAAAAGAAGGCACAGCCGCCCCGGCGACATTGGTTACAACATCTTTCCCCGTCAAAGACAGAAAAGCGGCACATTCTGTTTGATTGGAGTTGAACGCGATGTCATCCAAAGAGACAATCAACACTGAACTGAAACCAATTGTAACATCGGGGCTTCGCATATCTAATGTTGCTTGGTTATTTGAAAAAAGCGTCCGCCCACTCGGTAACAACTGCAAGGCTCTGAATAACTGTCTGCCTTGTGGCGTTTGAAGATATTTAATCGTTTGCGGATTCTTGGCCAACATTTTAAAGCCAACGACAAGCAAATCTTTGGACACGCCCAAGTTCATAATAAACACGCTCCCCGCCAAGAACGAAAAGACGTTAAGTTTATCAATGCCTTGCGTGGTAAATTGGTTGCCAACAACGGAAATGGGTCCCATTGCCATCAACAAAAGCGCGTGGCCCAATGGTTGATTGACAATATTGTCGTGGACTTTAACGGCTGGAATGCCATCCAAAGAAGGCGTATCGGCGACGAGTAAGCGCGACAAATCGGCGGCTTGAAAAGCCATTTTTATGACGATGCCACCGCGTGTACCCCGACTGTTTTTTCCATTATCGGGCGAAGTGCGTGGGCCATTGTTGAGTATGCGGTTATTAGACACGTCAATTTTTTCGCCATGCAGCATAAAAATCCCGCAAATGGGTTGGGCATGGCTATTGCCATTGTTTTCGATGCGGTTTTCCTGTATCACGGCATTGTCAACCGTGGCTAAAACGATGCCGCCGTAACCCACTTGGTCGCGCATTTTATCGTTAATGTCCGTCGGCGTTTGCAAGGCACAACGCATGATTTTGTTCCGATAAATGGTCAAATCCTCTACGCGCACCATTCGTTTTATGTTCTCAATGCTCATAAACAAGACAATTCCGATACCATTTAACCCCATTTGCTGAATGTGGTTGTCTTCAATGGTGATTTCGTAGAGCGTGGGCCGAAAATCACGTTGGACAACTGCCAACACTTTTTCAGGTGATGTGTATGATTCAAATGATGCGATATAACCCGCTTGGTTAAGTTTTAGCTTTTCTACATTCGTAATAGGCAGTCTTTCGGGCAAATGCCCCAACGTAATCCCATTGCCGTAGCCGCCAATAATCTCATTTTGAAGCACCCGAGCCCGCTCCGATGTGCTGCCAATTTGGATGCCGCCTTGTGCTTGATAAAATTTTGAATTTGAAATGGGCAAATAAACCTTTGCAAAAGCAAAGATTTTGGTCGTGACTTCAATAAAAAATGCCCTGTTTTTGTAGAAATTGATACGGTTGAAACACGGGTCAAATGGGTTGCCCGTGGGGTCTTTCGGGTCTCGGGTATCGCTTGGGTCTTTCGGGTCAGGTGCAGGGATGATGATGAGCCGATTGCGCTCAATCAACACATCATCTGCAACGGTGAAGATGGCCGCGAGGGCCTCTTTTTTATCCAAAAGAGCGATTGTATTGTGGTGAATGTAGGTGTTGTTCGCTCCACCGACATCTTCTTGCAGCCGAATATTGATGGCGTGAAGACCCGCGATGATGCTGTTGTGGTCAATCTCGATTTCTTGCGAGGCGGTGTTAGCGTCGCGCCTGTCTCTTACTTCAATGGCTGTGCCGTCAAAAGTGACCAACGTTAAGTTATCAATTCTGATTTTTTGAGACGATTCTATCTGAAAAATGGGCGGATCTACCTCTTTTTCAATAACTGCACGGACAATGGACTGGTTGCCACAACCCGTGATTTGTACTTGCCGCCGATTCAAAATGGACACATTTGCGGTGTGGACACCCCGCAGGACGCATATTTTCCCACCCGCAGCAGGGAGGTTATCAACGGCCTCTTGAATGGAGGTAAAATCACCTTTGCTGTGCGTACCATCCCCCACAGTATAAGTGCAGCAACATTCTAAATCGGTGAGCGGATTAAATTTTTTCCGACAATCGTGAATAATCTTACCGCCAATAATTCTCTGATTAGCCTCCAATGTCCACTGAATAACGGCCAAAGGTGCAAAAAAACGGCGTACCCCAAACGGCAACATCCCGCTTTCCAATGCCCACGGAACGACTTTGTTCGGCGTTTCGGGACGGGCGGCGATGACCCAATAATCTTCTTTTGCCCTATCTAAGCCATCAAATTTGATTTGCAAACCTGTGTTTCCAAGGAGAATAGTGCCAGTTGTGATGGCTATTTCTGCATCAGAAGTCCTATCCGTTCCGCGATGCCAAACACGCATGTAGAAAAATTCGCTTGGCTTAGACAGTTCGGCCTTATCGTCTCGGAGTGTCCACTCTTTTCCAAAATTTGTCGGTAGTGGGGTGATAAGCGTAAACGTTTGTGTATCGGGGTCGTAAGAATCGGCCACTTGGGCGAGTTGCCCCGATTGAGCCGCCACTTTTTGCCCATTCGACAGCACCGCCGACCATGGCAATATCTCCACAATTTGCCCCGATAACGGATAATGATAGTGGTCTTTAGGCCGTGTCAACATGGTTATTTTTGTAACGATTGACCCATTGACCGTTGAATTGTCAGCAGTTACGCGATAAAGCGGTGCGGCATTGTCAAAGCCCCACATAAATTTATCTTTGCCTGTCAATTTATCTTTTCCTGTCAATTGTACGCGGATGGCTTGGTTTTCTGCACCCAAATAACCGCCTAATACTGAGGGGGTGCATAAATCTTCGGGTAGATTTGTGTTGGCAAAAGAAACGGTCAATTTCGTATTTCTCACCCGTTCATGTTGTCCGTTGACTGTACCCAAATGGTCATCTGCCCATTTTTTAACCAGTTCGTGCCAAGCATCCACACAATTCGGCGATGTCACGGTGGCCAATTTAACTTGGCGCATATTCCGAATCCGTGTAGTTGTATCGGGGCCGCCCAAAGCAACTTCAAACAAAGATTCATCTTCCACGGCACAGACCGCTTGTTGCCAGGCTTCGAGATAGACCAAACTGTATTGTGGCAGTTTTGCATCTACTTTTTTTTCTTCGGGCTTTTGCGTCAGCCAATCACTTTGCGAAAGGTATTTTTCAGGCTTATCCATCTCCAAGCGAAGTCCGCCGAGATAGAGTGTACCATTGTGTATATCAAAATTAAAAGTACCATCTGAGTTGACAATGACCGCCCCGTTTGGCGTACCAAGCGGCTGTTCGATGCGAAAACCATCATCAGGACTACCATAAGCCCCAATAATATCCACGAGCGAACGGCGCGTGTCTTCGTCGTCAATGCGTTCGTTTTCGTTCCAATCGTCGTCCGTCAGTACGCGACCCTGCTGCATACGCGTACCTGTGAAATGTTTTTGAGGGTCAAAAGCCACTCTTGAAATATCGAAAGCTGCCATTTTTTTATTTTTTTAGGTTTGATTAATGAAAATGGGGATAAGACCAAAAGGCATATATTCTTCTATTTTTGCCGATAAACCATCCATTTTTATTGGATTTATTTGGCTACTGAATGCGCCCATTTCAGAGCTATTTTCGCCCCCCCTCAGTATTTCGACGGGTGCAGTCTCATTTAATTGGGCATAATCGGGTCGTCCAAAAATGCGCGAGTTGAACCAATGCTTTGCTTCTTTTTTAAATAAAAACGATTGATAAGGACGCGGTAATCGGCTGGAAATAGGCGCAGTACTGAATCTAAAACAACCCGTTTGCGTGTCTGCAACGTCCGAATGTTCTGTAATAATCACCTCGCAGGCTTCCAAACGATGTACTTTTAGGCTACCCAAAACGGTTGTTCTTTCTATGTGTACCATTTTGCCTTTGTCTAAATCAATTACCCGTTTAGTCGGGTCAATTGATTGCAGTATTGAATCGCAAATAATCAATTCCTCAACTAAGCCCGTCGGTTGGGTTTTAATAGTGGCAATAATGGATGTGTCAATGACCAATTTCTGTATCGTTCCTTCAATCAGAATTGAAACGGGGTTCAATTTTCCGCCTGAAATATTGAAGCCGCCGCCCGGGTCAATCGTGCAATTTTTAATAGTCACGCAGTCATAAGTGCCTTTCAAAATGATTGAAAAATCTTTATTGCCTTCACAGCCTATCCATAAGCCGTTTAAAATGAGTTGCGCGTTTTTATTGGCGGCACCTGTAAGCAGCCAGTTCTTTTTTAATTTGATAAAAGGTCGTCGCTCATCAGCCGCTTGCAAAGTGAGGTTTTCGACAGCACCGATATTGTCAATAGATTCGTAAGTTTTATTGTCTTTTATTTGGGTAATCCCGTTGCCATTATTCAGTTTAGCGGCTGTTATGGACACCCCGTTTTCAATCTCAACGGTGGTAAGTGCCGCGTTTTTTATCAATTTACGCTTATACGTTCCCGCACCAATATCGGCAGAAAAACCATAATGATACGTCGCTATAACATCAGCCGCCGCAACCGCACTGCCGATGAATAAAAAACGGCCTTTTTCGGCGTCTATCGCAAGGCGTCTAGTCGCGGGTAGCGGTGGCAATGCCCAAGAATTGGGAATATCAGCCGCCGTGATTTGTTCTCTTGGTAGAATATCTTTTGCCAATGGCGAACTGACGTACAATCCGAAAGGCAACAAAGGCGTAAATGCCGTAGCGTGAAGCTGCGAAACATCGGGCAACAAAGCATTTTTACCACAATCCTCCGCCAAAGTAAGCCGCAACAAGGGCAAATAGATAGCTGGACTGAACAACTCCGTTTGCGTGGTTGCATCGCCCAATGTTTTTAAAGCGATTTGCAATTGACTTTCATTTTTGAAATGCCAATTGGTCAATTTCGTCAATGCCGATTCAGTCGCCGCTGAAAGGCTGTGGTTGTCTTTTAAATCTTGAATGTCAGCAGCACGAATGAGGTATTCGGCATGACCCAAAAGGCGACAACGAATAGGGGCGGGCATTTCCCACTCCAAAGCGGAATGCCATTCATCCCAATCTGTTGCACGGCGGCGTGGGCTAAAAAGTGGTATATCCCTTCCCGAAGGGTCAAATGTGAAGCCCAAACCATCGTTGTTATGCGAAAAAGGCGTGACATTCGCCACTTTATAGGCTTTGAGCCGATAGAGGTGAAAACCCAATTTCGGAATATTATAGCGACCATTTTGCCCACTGTGCTTCCGCATATCGGGCGTGTGGTGAAATTCATCGAAAGGAGTGTCCGTCAATTCACTCGCTCTTGGTTGTCTTAAATCAGCCCAACCGCCTGGCATTGTTCCCGAAAAACGCCCCGCATAGAGCATTGGTTTTGGGTCAAGCCCATGCCTTGCACGCCCTAAACGTTTAAATTCTTCCACCAATTTGCCTTCCCAACCCGTTATGTCGCTTATCAATTCTTCTAAAATCCTAGGTGTGCCTTTTCGCCGCCGATAGTAGATGGTTTTTGCCACATCAATGCGGTAGCCCCTCTTGTTGAGGGCTGAAATCAAACGCGTACCGACCAAATCGGCGATGTAAGCCACCGCCCAGTCATCGGACAATTCAATGGATTGGTCATTCCAGAGTTTGTCTTGGCTGCGCCGCAAAATAGCGGCTTGCCGCGCCAATACGGCTACAATGGCCTTCAAGACGTGTGAATTGTCGGCTAAACCATCTTCATGACGGTAAATAGCGGGAATCATTTCCCATATTTTTTCTGAAAAATAGCGTTCAAAATTGTCTTGTGCAGCCATGAGGTGTTGTTTTTTACTTTTTATATATTTTCACCATTCAAAGTAATCCCCGTTGTTTCAAAATCAAAATACTTCCCTGAATCGGGTTTTTTAGCAAAAATACTGAGGGGGGCCTTATCCCAAAAAATACTATTGATGGCTGTTGCGCCTTCGACGGCTAAAATATCTGCAAACAATTTGCTTCGGTACAAGGGCTTTCCAATGCCGATTTGTTCGGGAATGAGTTTACCATTTTTAGGATTCAGCAAGGCTTGACGCACGGCGGCCAATACTTTTTCCTTCACAAAACGCGGGTCAACGTCAATATCTATTGACAAAATGACTGGGCTGGGTTGAGCGCGATTTACTTGTATCGGCGTTGTCGGGTCTGTGATGCTTTTTAAGCGGGTCAAAAGTTTTTTTGCTGTTTCATCGCTATCACCGACATACCAAATCTTTGCGACAGCCTGTAATTGTAGCGCGTCCCACGCCCATTCTGTTTGTGTGGTTCGGACACTTGGAAATGATAAGGCAACGGCTTCCATATCTTGAATTGAGACAACCCGACCTAATATCAAGGCGGATTTAGGCGCGTAAATCCGCAAACCCTCTGCCGTTTGAGCATCCGCGCCGCCACTCGCTGCTATCGGGTTTTTAACACTTTGAAGCCCTTTTACGGGTTTGCCTATTTGATTGATAGAACCCGCAGGTGGACTCGCTTTGCCTGCTCCGAAACGATACGTACAAAAAATATTGTCCACACCCGACGGCAGTCGCTCGCCGCGCACACCGTCGCCAAAAGTGATAAAACTGTCTTGTTCGTCGTCTTGTCGGACAATAAACACCCGTTCATGCGGCTTTTTGCCATAAAAATTAGCCACTTCCTTCCATTCTATCCCATTGACGTACAATTTGAGGGTACTTGAAATACCTTGCTCATTGTCAGCCGTCGGGTTCGATAAATAGGTCAAAGGTTTCTTTTTGAGTTTAAAAGTTTGATTGCTCAAAGACGCATTGCCACTGCCCAATATCTCGTTATCCACGCGCTCGCCTCGGCTTGCGGAAATGGTATTGCCGAACACGTCCACGGGTAAAACCAAGTCGGGTTGCCAGCCATTTGGTTTGGTGTCAGAGCCTGCATTCAGCGTG
>JANPAY010000239.1:0-4477 GCA_031430155.1 Comamonadaceae bacterium | reverse complement strand
ATTGAGAGTCACTTGGTCGCAGGCGCTCAAAAGTTCACGCCAGGCAAAGACGAGGTGTCTAAGTTGGCGTATGGGCAAAGCATTACCGATGCGTGCTTGGGCTGGGATGACAGTGTTGCCGCACTGAAAATTTTGTCGGATGCGGTGGTGGCGCGAAGAGGTTAAAAACCGTTCGCACTGAGCTCGTCGAAGTGCTGAGCTTCGACAGGCTCAGCCCGAACGGTGGAGGCTATCTAATAGCTTTTGGTGAATCCCACCAAACCCGCCATTGCTCATGCAAAGAATATGATCGCCAGCTTTTGCCGTGGCGGTTACAGCCTTCACCAAGTCGTCGATATTGTTCGAGACGAATGCTCTGGAGCCCATACTGGATAAGGCCTCCGAGGCATCCCAATCTAGCCCGCCACTGTGGCAAAACGCCAAGTCTGCATCTTTCAGCGACTCTGGCAATTGCGCCTTCATCGCGCCCAGTTTCATGGTGTTGGAGCGTGGCTCGAACACGGCGAGGATACGATCATTCGATTTGCCCGATGCGTTCAATTGACGGCGCAGTCCATCAATGGTGGTCGCGATGGCGGTGGGGTGATGCGCGAAGTCGTCAATCACCGTGATGTTGCCGCTTGGCGTTGACACAGTGCCTTTGATCTCCATCCGCCGTTTGACGTTTTCAAAAGTGGAAAGTGCTCGCAAAGCCACGTCTAATTTGACTCCCACGTGTTCGGCAGCGGCTATTGCGGCTAGCGCGTTCATGAGGTTGTGTTGCCCAGACAAATCCCATTCAATCTTGTGAATGAGCGCATCGTCTTTAGAAAAACGCACCACTTCGCTCCAGCATCCTTGCTCTAGAACCCTTGTCAGCGCAGGCTCATTGCCATTCACGACGACACGCCCTTGGCTAGGCACGGTACGAACGAGGTGATGGAATTGGCGCTCAATCGCGGCGAGGTCAGGGAAGATGTCCGCGTGGTCAAACTCTAAATTGTTGAGCACGGCGGTACGCGGGCGGTAGTGGACGAACTTGCTGCGCTTGTCAAAAAAAGCGGTGTCGTATTCGTCGGCTTCAATCACAAAGTAGGGCGAGTCCGTCAGCCGCGCCGATACGCCAAAGTTAAGCGGTACGCCGCCGATTAAGAAGCTCGGATTTAAGCCAGCACACTCCAAAATCCAAGCCAGCATGGTGCTGGTGGTGGTTTTGCCGTGTGTGCCTGCCACAGCCAACACATGCTTGCCTTGCAGCACGTGTTCAGACAGCCATTGCGGACCACTGGTATAGCTGTAGCCCTTATCCAGTATGGCCTCCATGAGGGGGTATCTGGGAAGGCCTGAATCTAGACGCGCACGGGACACCACGTTCCCAACCACCCAGACATCGGGGGCTAGAGCGATTTGGTCTGCGGAGTAGCCTTCAATCAGCTCGATGCCAAGGGCGCGAAGTTGGTCGCTCATGGGCGGATAAACGCCCGTGTCGCAACCCGTGACTTTGTGGCCTGCTGCGCGGGCAAGGGCGGCAAGTCCGCCCATGAAAGTGCCGCAAATTCCGAGAATGTGTATGTGCATAAGTGCTGATTGTAGAAAGAGCAAATATTTGGGGACAGACCCATGCAGTAGCGAAGCGGATGCGGTGGTCTGTCCTCAATTATTTGCGTAGCTCGCCTCCTACAATCAGCCGATGACCACTATGACAACAATAGAGCGCCGCGCAAGCGCCTCGCTCGCCAGCATTTACGCCTTGCGGATGCTGGGACTCTTTTTGGTACTCCCCGTGTTTGCACTAGAGGCTGCCAAATACTCTGGCGGCGACGATCCAGCTTGGGTGGGACTCACCATGGGCATTTATGGCCTGACACAAGGTATTCTGCAAATTCCGTTCGGCATGGCCTCTGACCGCCTAGGCAGAAAACGCGTGATTTTGTTTGGCCTGGTCGTATTTGCGCTTGGCAGCTTTGTAGCTGCTGCTGCGGACAGCTTGGGTATGTTGATGGTGGGGCGAGCCATTCAAGGTGCGGGCGCTATCTCTGCGGCAGTCACGGCGCTGTTGGCCGATTTAACCCGCGACGAAGTGCGCACCAAGGCCATGGCGCTGGTCGGCATGAGCATTGGCCTTATGTTTGCGCTCTCGCTGGTGCTGGCACCCATTTTGGTGGGCTATATCGGATTGGCAGGATTGTTCGCCATTACGGGCGTGTTGACCGTGATGGCGATGGGTGTGGTGCAGTGGTGGACGCCCGCGGAACCCAAGCTGCACAAGGTGGTAGTGAGAGCGCCTTTGCTGGCGGTGCTCAAACAACCAGCGCTGATGCGGCTAAATTTTGGCGTGTTTGCGCTCCATGCCGTGCAGTTGGCCATGTGGGTCGCCCTGCCTTCTATGCTGGTAGCGGCAGGGCTTGCTAAGGCCGAGCATTGGCATGTTTATTTGCCAACGGTGCTAGCCTCGTTTGTTGTGATGGGCGGCGTATTTCCGCTGGAACGCAAAGGGTATTTGCGTGGTTTGTTTTTGACGGCGATTAGTTTGGTGCTTGTCGTTCAAGTAGCACTGCTGCTGTACGCGGGCGGCGCATCGCTGGATACGCATCACTTTCAATCAAACCTAGAACTCTACTTTTTAGGCGCGGCGTTGTTTGTTTTCTTTTGCGGCTTCAATGTGCTGGAAGCCACGCAGCCCAGCCTAGCGACTAAAACCGCACCGCTCGAACTGCGCGGTACAGCGCTTGGGGTGTACAACACGCTGCAATCGCTGGGCTTTTTTGTGGGCGGACTGGGGGGAGGCTGGCTGGTTAAAACAGGTGGCCATTCCGCCGTGTTTGCAGCTTGCTCGGTTGTTATGCTGGCGTGGCTCATCGTGTCTTGGAGCATGAAAGCGCAGCCAGCCAAGGCGGTTAATTAACACGTCATAATCATCCTCCCAACTCACTTAACTTTTAATTTGGAGCACTCACATGGCATCGGTCAATAAAGTCATTCTCATGGGCAACTGCGGACGCGATCCCGAAGTGCGCTACCTGCCATCAGGCTCAGCGGTCGCAACCGTCACGCTGGCCACCAGCACCCGCCGCAAAGACAAAACCACAGGCGAAATGGTCGAAGAGACCCAGTGGCACAGACTCAACTTCTTTGACCGCTTGGCAGAAATCTGCGGCGAATACGTCAAAAAAGGCACGCAGATTTACGTTGAAGGCCGTTTGCGCTACGGCAAATACACCGACAAAGACGGCGTTGAGCGCCAAACTACCGACATCACCGTGAGCGAAATGCAGCTCTTGGGTTCACGCCAAGGCGCAGGCGGCGCAGAAGGCGGCTCGTCCACAAGCAATTACAGCAAACCAGCGCCACGCCCAGCAGCGGCTGGCGCAGCGGCGGCAGCTCCTGCGGCAGCTAAACCTGCCACAAAGCCCGCTGGTAGTGGCTTTGATGATATGGATGACGATATTCCGTTTTGAGATTGATTAGTCATGATTGCGACTAGAGCGAAATCCAAAGAGGTTGTTTTTCCAAATTTCTCTGACTTAATGAACCCGCTCTTGGCGGCTTTACGGGCTCTTGGTGGTTCGGGTTCTGTGGAAGAGCTGTACGCTAAAACGGTGGAAATGACTGGATTCTCTGAAGAGATGACGGCGCAAATTCATGAGCCTGAAAAAAGTAGCCAAACTGAAATTGCTTATCGCTTGGCTTGGGCGCGCACGTACCTTAAGAAGTATGGACTTCTGGAAAACTCCACCCGTGGCGTCTGGTCGTTAACAGAGAAGGCAAGAAGTATTGATAGTGTTGACTCTGGTGAAGTTGTGCGGTTTGTTCGTTCTGTTGTGAAACAAGAGACACCTAAAAAACAAACGGTTGACGAAACAGTGCGGGAAGAGCTTTCTGAAGTTGAAGGGTGGAAGGATAAATTGTCAGCAGTGCTGACTCAACAAGTCGATCCTTCTGGCTTTGAACGCTTGGTTCAGAGGATATTGCGTGAGTCTGGTTTTATACATGTTGAGGTTACAGGCCGTACAGGCGATGGCGGAATCGACGGAAAAGGAATCGCACGAATTCATGGCTTTATGAGTTTTCATGTGCTTTTTCAATGCAAGCGATATAAGGGCTCTGTTGGGGCTGGTGAAGTACGAGATTTTCGAGGCGCGATGGTCGGACGCGCTGACAAGGGGTTGTTCATAACAACTGGGTCTTTTACACCTGCGGCTGTGAAGGAGGCTACCCGTGATGGAGCGCCGCCAATTGATCTAGTAGATGGCGAGGACTTGGCCGAGAAATTAAAAGAACTAGGGCTCGGCGTAAAAACGGAGCTTGTAGAAAGTGTCAGTGTAGATGCGGCTTGGTTTTTGAGCCTTTAAGATGCTCAAGCGTGATAAACAATCTGAGTCCGTGTAATCTCAATAAAGTCGAATAAAACAAAACTCTTTTCAATTTGCGGCAGCTGTTTCAATATCAAATCTAGCAATTCGTTATTGGTAATGTTCCCCGTCGAAATCAATAGCAG
>JANPAY010000238.1:0-4011 GCA_031430155.1 Comamonadaceae bacterium | reverse complement strand
ACACTGCAACGGCCGGCAAGCTCAAAATTCAAGTCCACGCAAACGCATCACTGTTTAAAGCGAACGAAATTAAGCGCGCGGTCCAAGGAGGACAAGCGCCACTGGGCGAGATCTTGCTGGCCAACTATGCCAACGAAAACTCACTCTATGCGCTAGATGGCGTTCCCTTTTTAGCCGCTAGTTACGACGATGCCAAAAAGCTCTACGCCGTCTCTAAACCCGCTATGGATAAGGCTTTGGCTGCCCAGGGCATGAAATTACTCTTCTCCGTGGCCTGGCCACCGCAAGGCATTTATAGCAAGCGCGAAATCACTTCTGGCTGATTTGCGCGGCATCAAGTGGCGTGCCTACAGCCCTGCCACCGCCAAAATTGCCGAGCTGATTGGCGCACAGCCTGTCACGATTCAAGCGGCCGAGCTAAGCCAAGCGCTTGCTACAGGTGTGGTGGAGAGCTACATGAGTTCCGGCTCTACGGGCTACGACAGTAAAACGTATGAGTCAATCAAAAACTTTTACGACACGCAAGCATGGCTGCCAAAGAACGCTGTAATTGTTAATTTGAAATCGTTTAATGCACTCGATGCGACCACTCAAGCGGCTTTAACCAAGGCCGCTGGTGAAGCCGAAGCGCGCGGATGGGCAACATCGATTAGCAAGAATGATGAGTACAAAAAATTACTCACCGAAAAAGGCATGAAGATCATCAAACCATCTGCCAAGCTACAAGCCGATATGCAGCAAATTGGACAGATCATGCTGGCCGATTGGCTAAAAGTGGCTGGTGACGATGGCAAGAATATCGTGGCTGAGTACAACAAGCTCAAAGCTAAGAAGTAGAACAATCCATCTTTATTTGGCGTTCGGAAAAAACAACTGCTCACCGTTAATCTTGTAGGCCGCAATCACCGCTTGGCCAGCGGGCGAAACCACCCAATCGACAAAGGCTTGCGCCTCACGTGCCTTCACATGTGGATGCTTGGCGGGGTTCACCACCATCACGCCGTATTGGTTAAAAAGCCGCTTGTCGCCCTCGACCAAAATCGCTAACTGCTTGCGGTTTTTAAAGTTGAGCCATGTGCCGCGATCCGACAACACATAGGTGCCCGCCGCTGCCGCCATGTTGAGCGCTTGCCCCATACCGCAGCCGCACTCTTTGTAGTTTTGTCCCTTCCTGTCTTTGCCCTCTAAACCTGCCACCTTCCAATAACGAAGCTCTGCTGAATGCGTGCCACTTTTGTCACCGCGAGAAAAGAACGTGACATTGGTGTCCGCTATTTTTTGCAAACCCAGCACGATATCTTTGCCGCGCGTTTGGGCGGGGTCATTGCTTTGCCCAATCAGCACAAAGTCGTTGTACATCACGTCAAAGCGACGCAGGGAAAAGCCGTCCGCAACGAACTTGTCTTCAGCCGCGGTGTCGTGCACAAACAGCACATCGGCATCTCCGCGTCGCGCCGCATCCAGCGCCTGCCCCGTGCCCAGCGCCACCACTTTAATGGTGATGCCTGTGGCCTTGGTAAACGCAGGCAGCAGATGCGAAAACAATCCCGATTGCTCAGTCGATGTGGTGGATGCCATCACGATTTGCTGGGCAAATGCCGCTTGAAATATGCCCGTGCAAGCCACAGCCAGTATGGCTTGCAGCAGTGATGATTTAAAAATTTTCATCGATTTCACACCCGCTCGCCTTGTAAAAATAAGGCAGCCTCATTCGGTAGCTCTTTATTAAAAAAATCTTTAGTTGGCAAATCCACCAAGAGTTTGCCGCCTTCCAAATAAATCACTCTTGTCGCCAAGCGTTTGGCTTGCCCCAAGTTATGGCTGGCAAACACCAGCGTACAGCCGCTGTCAGCAAATTGCTGAATCAGCGCCTCCACTTCGCGCCTTGCTGACGGATCAAGACTCGCAGTGGGCTCATCTAAAAACAAAATATCGGGGCCAAGCGCCCAAGCCCGCACCATCGCCAAACGCTGGCGTTGACCGACCGACATAGCTCGTGCATTCCTGTACATAATGCCCTCAAATCCCATGCTGGATAAGGCTTGCCGAGCATCCGCCTTAGCAGTTACCCATGACTTTCCAGAAAACCACAGCGCCAGCGTCACGTTTAGTAGCGCGGACAAACGCAGCATGTGCGGTTGCTGAAAAACCATGACTTGACGTGCTTCGGTGTGGTTGATGCGCTGACCTGTCGATGCCGCTTGCTGACCGTGCAACAGCCGAAGCAAGGTGCTTTTGCCGCTGCCGTTTGCGCCAATCAAAGCCACGCGTTCGCCTTTGGTAATGGATAGCGAGCAAGTCGCAAGCGCGGACTGTGCGCCAAATTTGACACTCGTGTTTTCTAGGGTGATGAGCCGTTTCATTTGCGCGCCCCACTTTTGTCTTTGGCGTATTGCACTAAAGCAGCAAGTCCATTTAATGCAAACATCACGGCTAATAAAACAAAGCCCAGTGCCAGCGCCAGCGGCAAATCGCCCTTACTGGTCTCCAGTGCAATCGCGGTCGTCATCACGCGCGTAAAGCCATCGATATTGCCGCCCACAATCATCACCGCGCCCACCTCGGTAATGGCGCGGCTAAAGGCGGTGACGAAGACCATAAACAGCGCGTGCCGCTCGTCAAACGCCAAAAGTACCGCACGCCAAGTCGTTCCAGCGCCAAGCGAGCGCCATTGCTCGCCGTGGGTCGTCTCTGCGCTTTCCACCACCTGCCTCGTCAGCGCCGTGACGACAGGCAAAACGAGCAGTGACTGCGCCACCACCATCGCTTGAAAACTGAACAGCCATCCCAAAAAACCGAGCGGGCCAGTACGCGATAGCATTAAATAAACAATCAACCCCACCACCACGGAAGGTACCGCCAACATCGAATTGAAGAACACCAATACGGCCGGCCTCCCCGGATAACGCGCCACACCAAGCCAAGCGCCTAAAAGCAGACCAACCGAGCCGCCAATCACGACGGCTAAAGCGCTAACAGCTAGTGAACGCCCAACAATGGCTAACAGCGAGGCATTGCCGCTGACAATTAAATCAAAGGCGGTGCTAAAGCTGATCGAAAAAGAAGACATTAATCCTTTGCCCCAAGCTGCAGCGCCCGCGCTCTGGACTGCTGGAGCTCGGTGCTATTGGGGCTGGCTTTAGTCTCCCAGCCTTGCAGATGTTGCTCGGCAATAGAACGCAGCACGCCAATCCACTCCAGGTTATCGTTCGGGCACGGGATGTAGTTAAACGCTTTGCCACCCGCATGGATAAAGGCTTCGCGCGCTTCCATGTCAATTTCTTCTAGCGTCTCCAAGCAGTCGCTAGTAAAGCCTGGGCAGATCACGTCCACGCGCTCAATGCCCGCTTTGGCGAGCGCAAGGAGCGTCGGCTCGGTATAGGGCTGCAACCACTTGGCACGACCAAAGCGCGACTGAAACGTGACGCGGTATTGCTCTTTTGTGAGTCCCAAATTCTCTGCCAGCAAACGCGCCGTCTTCAGGCACTCGCAGTGGTACATATCACCCAGATGCAGTGTGCGCTCGGGCACGCCGTGGAAGGTCATCACCAGCACTTGCGGTTGACCTGTTTTTTTCCACGACTCACGGACTCGATTACCTAACATGCAGATGTAGCCGTCATGGTCGTGATAGCGATTCACAAAGCGCAGTTCAGGAATCACGCGCTGGCGCTTGCCCCAGTCGAACACCGCATCCGACACGCTAGCCGTCGTCGTGCCCGAATACTGCGGATAAAGCGGCAAGATCAAGATGCGAGTCGTGCCTTCGGCCTTGAGCTGATTTAACTCTTGCGCCATGCTGGGGTTGCCATAGCGCATGGCGTAGCGCACCGTGACCTTGCGCCCAGCCGCATCCAGAGCCGTTTGCAGGCCAATGGCTTGTTGCTTCGTCCAATGGCGCAGTGGCGAATCTTGCTCCATCCAAATGCTGGCGTACTTGGCGGCGGATTTGGCTGGGCGCACCCTCAAAATGATGCCGTGCAGGATCAGCCACCAAATGGGCTTTGGAAT
>JANPAY010000237.1:0-6641 GCA_031430155.1 Comamonadaceae bacterium | reverse complement strand
GTCTCAGTGTGCTTAAAAACACACTGGCACGCCGTGCTGTGGCTGGAAGCCCGTTTGAAGTGGTGTCCGAGCAAATGACAGGTCCGCTCATTTATGGCTTTTCAGAAGATGCAGTTGCAGCCGCGAAAGTGGTTGCTGACTTCGCGAAAACTAACGACAAGTTAGAGATTCGCGCAGGTGCATTTGCTGGCAAGTTGTTAGATGTCGCGGGTGTTAAGCAATTAGCAAGCATCCCTAGCCGGGAAGTGCTCTTGTCACAAATTTGTGGCTTGCTCATGTCGCCAATTACGCGTACCGCACGCGTGTTGGCTGTATTGGCAGAGAAAAAAGGCGAAGTGGTTGCTTAATCACTTCAATACCAACTAAAGATATTAGGAAATATAAAAATGGCATTTGATAAAGACGCATTTTTGACCGCACTCGATACGATGTCGGTTATGGACCTCAACGACTTGGTGAAAGCCATCGAAGAGAAATTTGGCGTGAGCGCTGCTGCTGCTGCGGGTCCCGCTGCTGCTGCGGGCCCTGCTGCTGCTGCCGAAGAGAAGACCGAATTCAACGTCGTTCTGCTCGAAGCTGGCGCTAACAAGGTGTCCGTCATTAAGGCGGTTCGCGAGATCACCGGTCTGGGCTTAAAAGAAGCTAAAGACATGGTTGACGGCGCACCTAAAGCCATTAAAGAAGGCGCTAACAAGGCCGATGCTGAAGCTGCTAAGAAAAAGCTTGAAGAAGCTGGCGCTAAGGCCGAACTCAAATAAGAGGTCACCATCAAGCACATTGGCTAACTCAGTTAGCGAGTGTGCTTTTTAGTGTTTTCTGCAAAGAAAAATAGCTTGGTTCGGGTGTGGTGCAATGCCACACCGTCCGCCAATGACAGGTAGTGGCCCGTCACCAAGCTGCACTGTCATTTAGTGATTTATTCACATCAATTTGAAACTTCAAAAGGGGTGTTCTATGGCCAGCACGCAAACCAAACAGGCGTATTCATTTACTGAGCGCAAACGTATTCGTAAAAGCTTCGGCGGTCGCGAAACTGTCATCGCCATTCCATATTTGCTACAAATGCAGCGTGACGCCTATGTGTCGTTCTTACAGGCAGATGTCGCAAACAAAGATCGTGTTGATCTAGGCTTGCAAGCAGCGTTTACGGCGGCTTTCCCCATCGTGTCGCACAATGGTTTTGTCGAGATGAAGTTCTTGGAATATAACCTTGGCAAACCAGCTTTTGATGTGCGCGAATGCCAAACCCGTGGATTGACGTTCGGCTCTGCTGTGCGTGCCCGCGTGCAGCTCATTATTTATGACCGTGAAACGTCCACACCGCAATCCAAGGTGGTGAAAGAAGTGAAAGAGCAAGAAGTCTATATGGGGCAAGTGCCCTTGATGACAGACAAAGGCTCTTTCATCATCAACGGAACTGAGCGCGTGATCGTGTCTCAGTTGCACCGTAGCCCAGGCGTGTTCTTTGAGCACGACAAAGGCAAGACGCACAGCTCGGGCAAATTGCTTTTCTCTGCTCGTATCATCCCTTACCGCGGCTCATGGCTTGATTTTGAATTTGATCCAAAAGACATCCTCTACTTCCGTGTCGATCGTCGCCGTAAGATGCCAGTGACAACTTTGCTCAAAGCGATCGGTCTGAACAACGAAAGCATTCTCGCCAACTTCTTTGTGAACGATGCGTTCAAGTTGCAAGATAGCGGCGCGCAAATGGCCTTTGTGGCCGAGCGTTTGCGCGGCGAAGTCGCCCGCTTTGACATCACCGACAAAAAAGGTAATGTGGTGGTTGCCAAAGACAAACGCGTGACCGCACGCCATACCAAAGAGCTGGAAAGCTCCAACACCACACACATTAGCGTGCCAGAAGATTTCTTGCTGGGCCGTGTGCTGGCTAACAACATTGTTGAGGCTGACACGGGCGAAATCATCGCTAAAGCCAATGACGAGTTGACCGAAGTGCTACTCAAAAAATTACGTACCGAAGGCATTACGGATATCGCTTGCATCTACACCAATGAGCTCGATCAAGGCGCTTACATTTCGCAAACACTTCGCTCAGACGAAACCGCTGACGAGCTAGCAGCTCGCGTCGCTATTTACCGCATGATGCGTCCTGGTGAGCCACCCACAGAAGATGCTGTACAAGCACTCTTCCAACGCTTGTTCTATAACCCTGATACCTACGATTTGTCACGCGTGGGCCGTATGAAATTCAACGCCCGCGTGGGTCGTCCAGAATCTACGGGTTCGATGGTGTTGTCTAACGACGACATCATGCATGTAGTGAAAATTTTGGTTGACTTGCGTAACGGCAACGGCCAAGTCGATGATATCGATCACCTCGGCAATCGCCGTGTGCGCTGCGTGGGCGAATTGGCTGAAAACCAGTATCGCGTGGGTCTGGCGCGCATAGAGAAGGCGGTTAAAGAGCGTCTGGGTCAAGCCGAAGGTGGCCCTGGTCAAGAGCCGCTCATGCCGCACGATTTGATTAACTCCAAGCCGATTACGGCTTCGCTTAAAGAGTTCTTTGGCTCAAGCCAACTGTCGCAGTTCATGGATCAAACGAATCCATTGTCTGAGATCACGCACAAGCGCCGCGTCTCGGCTCTTGGACCTGGTGGCTTGACACGTGAACGTGCTGGCTTTGAAGTTCGTGACGTGCACGTCACGCATTACGGACGAGTCTGCCCAATTGAGACGCCTGAAGGTCCAAACATTGGACTGATTAACTCATTGGCACTTTATGCGCGATTGAATGAATACGGCTTCATTGAAACGCCGTATCGCCGCGTGATTGATGGCAAAGTTACCAAGCAAATTGATTACTTATCCGCTATCGAAGAGGGTAAATATGTGATCGCGCAGGCTAACGCTGTGCTGGACGCAGAAGGCACATTGACCGGCGATTTGATCTCTGCTCGTGAAATGGGCGAGTCTGTTTTATTGGGCGCTGAGCGTATCCAATATATGGATGTGTCGCCAGCGCAAATCGTGTCGGTGGCGGCATCTCTCGTGCCGTTCTTAGAGCATGATGATGCCAATCGCGCACTGATGGGTGCGAACATGCAGCGTCAGGCGGTGCCTGTGCTGCGCCCTGAAAAAGCCTTTGTTGGAACGGGTATTGAACGCGTTGCGGCTATTGACTCAGGCACAGTGGTGACTGCGACGCGCGGTGGCGTGGTGGACTATGTAGATGCTTCGCGTATTGTGGTTCGTGTCAATGACTCCGAGGCGCAAGCTGGTGAAGTCGGTGTTGACATCTACAACTTAATTAAGTACCAGCGCTCCAATCAAAACACGAACATTCATCAGCGGCCTATTGTCAAACTGGGTGACAAAATCGCCAAAGGCGATGTGGTGGCCGACGGTGCTTCCACTGATTTGGGCGAATTGGCTTTGGGTCAAAACATGTTGGTGGCCTTCATGCCTTGGAACGGCTATAACTTCGAAGACTCAATCATGATTTCTGAGCGCGTCGTGTCGGAAGACCGTTACACCTCGATCCATATTGAAGAGTTGACGATTGCTGCTCGCGACACAAAATTAGGTGCCGAAGAAATTACGCGCGATATTCCGAACTTGGCTGAGCAGCAGCTCAATCGTTTGGACGAGTCGGGCATCATTTATGTGGGCGCTGAAGTGCAACCTGGGGACACCTTGGTTGGCAAGGTCACACCAAAGGGCGAGACCACCTTGACTCCTGAAGAGAAGCTGCTTCGCGCCATCTTTGGCGAGAAGGCCAGTGATGTAAAAGATACGTCTTTGCGCGTCAGCCAAGGTAGCTCGGGCACGGTGATTGACGTGCAAGTTTTCACCCGTGAAGGCATTGTGCGTGACAAGCGTGCGCAGCAAATTATTGATGATGAGCTCAAGCGCTTCCGTTTGGATTTGAACGATCAATTGCGAATTGTGGAAGCCGACGCATTTGACCGTATTGAAAAACTATTGAATGGAAAAACAGCCAATGGTGGACCTTCAAAGCTTGCAAAAGGTACAAAAATCACCAAGGAATACTTGGCTTCGGTCGAGAAGTTTCACTGGTTTGATATTCGTCCAGCTGACGAAGATGCGGCTGCATCGCTTGAGTCGATCAAAAACGCGATGGAGCAAACCCGTCACGACTTTGACTTGGCTTTTGAAGAGAAGCGTACCAAGCTCACGCAGGGCGACGAATTGCCACCAGGCGTGCTCAAAATGGTCAAGGTGTACTTGGCTGTGAAGCGTCGTCTGCAACCGGGTGACAAGATGGCCGGTCGCCACGGCAATAAGGGTGTGGTCTCCAAGATCGTGCCTGTTGAGGACATGCCCTTTATGGCGGACGGAACACCATGCGATATCGTGCTCAATCCACTGGGCGTGCCTTCGCGTATGAACGTTGGCCAGGTGCTTGAAGTGCATTTGGGTTGGGCAGCCAAGGGTATTGGTCAGCGCATTGGTGACTTGTTGCAAGCCGAAGCGAAGGTCGTTGAATTGCGTCAGGCGATGGAAGTGATCTATAACAATTCAGGCAAAAAAGAAGACCTCTCTAAGCTGAAGGACGAGGATGTGCGCGAGATGGCGGTGCAACTCTCCAAGGGTGTGACGTTTGCAACGCCTGTGTTTGATGGCGCTACTGAAGTTGAGATTCAATCCATGTTGCAACTGGCCTATCCTGATGAGGTTGCCAAGAAAAAAGGCTTGAATGCAACTCGTACGCAAGCGGCTTTGTTTGATGGACGCACAGGCGACAAGTTTGAGCGCCCTGTCACGGTCGGTTACATGCACGTGCTCAAGCTGCATCATTTGGTGGATGACAAGATGCACGCTCGCTCGACAGGCCCTTACAGCTTGGTGACGCAGCAGCCACTGGGTGGTAAAGCCCAGTTCGGTGGTCAGCGCTTCGGTGAGATGGAAGTCTGGGCACTCGAGGCTTATGGCGCGTCGTACATCTTGCAAGAGATGCTCACGGTCAAGTCCGATGACGTGCAAGGTCGTACCAAGGTCTACGAGAGCATCGTTAAAGGCGAGCACACGATTGAGGCTGGTATGCCCGAGTCGTTCAACGTGCTGGTCAAGGAGATCCGCTCGTTGGGTATCGACATGGACCTTGAGAAAATTTGAGTTTGATTGCTTTTAAATAAACAGATAAAGGAACACACATGAAATCCATTCTTGACCTCTTTAAGCAATTTACGCCTACTGAAAATTTCTCGGCTATCAAAATTGCGATGGCATCCCCCGAGAAGATTCGTTCTTGGTCTTTTGGCGAAGTTAAAAAGCCTGAAACCATCAACTACCGCACCTTCAAGCCTGAGCGCGACGGCCTGTTTTGTGCCAAAATTTTTGGTCCTATCAAGGATTACGAATGCCTGTGCGGCAAGTACAAGCGACTCAAGCACCGCGGTGTGATCTGCGAGAAGTGCGGCGTTGAAGTCACACAAACGAAGGTGCGCCGTGAGCGCATGGGACACATTGATTTGGCTGCACCTTGCGCCCACATCTGGTTCCTCAAATCCTTGCCAAGCCGCTTAGGCATGGTGTTGGATATGACGCTACGTGACATCGAACGTGTGCTCTACTTTGAAGCATATGTTGTGACCGATCCAGGTATGACGCCGCTCAAAAAATACGGCATTATGTCTGAGGACGAATTCGATGCCAAAGAACAAGAGTACGGCGATGAGTTCGTGGCCAAAATGGGTGCGGAAGGCATCAAAGAACTTTTGGCCAGCATCGACATCGAAGGCGAAATTGAGCGCTTGCGCGGTGATTTAACGGGTTCTGAGACTAAGGTCAAAAAGAACTCGAAGCGCTTAAAAATTCTTGAGGCGTTCAAAAAATCAGGGATCAAGCCTGAGTGGATGATTCTGGAAGTATTGCCTGTGCTACCACCTGATTTGCGCCCACTTGTTCCGTTAGATGGCGGACGCTTTGCAACTTCTGACTTAAATGACTTGTATCGTCGTGTGATCAATCGTAACGGTCGCTTAGGTCGTTTGCTTGAGCTCAAAGCACCAGAAATCATTGCGCGTAACGAAAAACGTATGTTGCAAGAAGCCGTGGACAGCTTGCTGGACAACGGTCGCCGCGGTAAGGCTATGACGGGCGCCAACAAGCGCACACTCAAGTCACTTGCCGACATGATCAAGGGCAAGGGCGGACGTTTCCGTCAGAACTTGCTGGGCAAGCGTGTGGACTATTCAGGTCGTTCCGTGATTACCGTGGGTCCAACACTCAAACTACATCAGTGCGGCTTGCCAAAACTGATGGCGCTTGAACTGTTTAAGCCATTCATCTTCTCCCGCCTTGAAGCGCTTGGCATTGCGACCACCATCAAGGCGGCCAAGAAAGAAGTTGAATCTGGTTCGCCGATTGTGTGGGATTTGCTGGAAGAGGTGATTCGTGAGCATCCTGTGATGCTGAACCGTGCGCCAACGCTGCATCGCTTGGGCATTCAAGCATTTGAGCCGATCTTGATTGAAGGCAAAGCGATTCAGTTGCACCCACTCGTTTGCTCCGCGTTTAACGCCGACTTCGACGGTGACCAAATGGCTGTTCACGTGCCGTTGTCGGTCGAGGCGCAAATGGAAGCGCGTACGCTGATGCTGGCATCGAACAATATTTTGTTCCCTGCCTCGGGTGAGCCATCCATCGTGCCGTCG